>JBEGKM010000035.1:0-7975 GCA_041184065.1 Actinomycetota bacterium | reverse complement strand
TTCGACCGCCTCGACGACCGTGACGGCTCAGGCTTCAACTGCTCCATCGGCCATCACCCAGGTAACCGCTACAGCTGGCACGAACCCTGGCGATGTGGTTCTGTCATGGACCGCCCCGGCAGCTAACGGTTCGGCGATCACCGACTACGTGGTTCAGTATTCGCCAGACGGCGGAGTCACTTGGCTAACTTTTGCCGACGGAACCTCGACCTCGACCACTGCGACGCTAACCGGTTTGACCATCGGCACCACTTACAGCTTCAGAGTCACCGCGGTGAACTCGCAGGGTACGGGTGCCGCTTCATCGAGTGCTCCATCCTTGCCGGTCATCACGGTACCGAACCGCCTAACCTATGCGCCTAACGCCGTTGCTTCACCAGGTGAGGTCACCGTCACCTGGTCTGCGCCGACCAACACCGGTGGTTCAGCAATCACGGATTATCTGATCGAGCTCACCTCGAACGGTGGCCAAACCTGGGTCACCTACAACCACACACCATCGGTTGCCACGAGCGTCACCGTCACCGGTTTAACGGCCAACTCGACTTACAGCTTCAGAATCTCGCCGATCAACGCGGCCGGCACCGGCCCGGTTTCTACCGTGGCTATTCCAGTGGTTGCGCAGGCTGCCACCGCCCCGGCTGCGGTTGGAACTCCTACGGCAACCGCTGGTTCAAACCCTGGCGATGTGGTGCTCACCTGGACTGCTCCGACGGCTAATGGTTCGGCCATCACCGACTACGTAATTGAATACTCCCCGGATGGCGGTGTCACGTGGTTGACCTTCGCCGATGGCACCTCGACCGGCACCACGGCCACTATCACCGGCCTAACCGTCGGCACGGCCTATGTCTTTAGAGTGACCGCGGTGAATGCCGTCGGAACTGCCTCGGCGGGGACCTCATCGGCTCCGCAGGCTCCGGCCTCGCAGCCTGCACCTCCGGCACCTTCGAACAATAACTCTTCGAGCACTCCGGCCAACCCAAGGCTCATACCTGCACAGGTTAGCTTCGGCGCTCAGCGTTCGATTCCGGCCGGTGGCCCGCTGGTGATCACCGGCGAAAACCTAGATATGGTCTTGGTCGTTTTGATTGGAAACCGTTCTGCTTACATCGCTTCCAAAACCGAAACCTCGCTAGAGGTTGCGATTCCGAAGAACGTTTATGGAGAAGCAGACCTGAGCTTGGTCTTCGCGTTGGGAAACATTCACTTCCCTCGAGCCCTTCACATCGCCGAACCAGGACCACAGAAGATCGTTCTGGGCAAGTTCTGGAAGCACAAGATTTCGCAGCGTTCGGCCGCCACCTTGCTGGCAGTTTGGCCAAGCACCGTCGGAGCCAAAACGGTGACCTGTGTGGCTAAGTACGCAGGTACTGTAAGTCGTTCGTTGGCGATGTGGCGAGCTCGACGCATCTGTGCAAGCCTTCAGGTGGCTAGGCCGTCGGTCAAATATGTTGCCGCGGTTTCACGAGCCAAATCGGCCCAGGTTTTCGTTCTCAAAATCGACTATTAGCCATCCGTGATTGGGCTTTGACGCTCTTCTTCGGCAATAAACTGAAGTCATGACTTTTGACCCAACCACTCACCCGCGCCTAGTCGAACTAATCAAGCAGCTTGCCGTGGTTCACGGCCGCGTGACTCTGTCGAGTGGCATCGAAGCCGACTATTACGTTGACCTTCGCCGTGCGACCCTGCACCACGAAGCGGCCCCGCTAATCGGCCAGGCGATGTTGGATCTTCTCGACCTAAACGGCATCACCGACTACGAAGCCGTTGGTGGTTTGACCATGGGTGCCGACCCGGTTGCGACCGCAATCATGCACCAGGCCGCAGCTCGCGGTCGTGCAGTTGACGCCTTCGTGGTTCGCAAGGCCGCCAAGGCTCACGGCATGGGCCGTCAGGTCGAAGGCCCGGATGTGAAGGGTCGCCGCGTAATCGTGGTCGAAGACACCTCGACCACTGGTGGTTCACCCCTGACCGCTGCCCAAGCACTTGAAGAAGCCGGCGCAATCATCGTTGCCGTAGCAACCGTTGTCGACCGCGACACCGGTGCCAAGAAGGTCATCGAAGATGCCGGTTACCGCTACTTCTCAGCCGTTTCGCTAGACGATTTGGGTCTTCGCTAAAAATTGTCTGCTGCCGCCAGCACCACTAAGCCGCGCCTGACGCCTATCGTCATCACGCTGCTGTCTTCGATGCTGAGCGTGGTCTCTGGTTCGATGGTCTTCATGGCCTTTCCTTGGCTCGCGATCAAACTCACCGGTTCGGCAACCAGCGCCGGCGCAATGATTGCAATCACCTCGATTCCGGGTCTGCTATTGGCCCCGGTGGTCGGCTCGATCATCGATAAGTTTGGTCGCCGTCGAGTCGGCATCATCATCGAATTTCTCACCGGTGGCGTGACACTTCTGATTCCAATCGCAGCCGGGATGTGGGAGATGACTCTTCCGCTACTAATCGCGATCGGACTTATTCGTTCGACCGTTGGTTCTGGCGCAGGTTCGGCACGAAAGTCGTTCATGCCAGACGTGGCTCGCGTTGCGGGCCTTTCGCTTGAGCGCGTGAACTCCATCCAAGAAGCGATCTTCGCCACCGGCTTCGCGATCGGCCCAGCCCTCGCCTCGATTTGCATCGGCCTGTTTGGCGTTTACAACACCTTCTATGTGGTGTGTGGGTTCGGCATCATCTCGGGTGTGTTGATGTTCTTTGTTCGAATCAAAGAGGTCATCGAGCCGCACGAAGAAGAGAAGAACCTCTTCAAGTTTGCGATGGAGGGCTTCAAGGTTTTGGGCAGCACTCCATCCGTGGCCATCATGCTCGCCGGTGTGATGACCCTCGCGATGATTTATCTGCCGACCGAAATGATTGTTTTGCCGAAGTACTTCACCGGCAAGGGCGATGCTCAGGGGCTCGGGTTCTTGCTTTCGGCGATGGCCGCAGCCACCATTTTTGGCGCGCTGGCCTTCGAGAAGCTTTCGAAGCGCTTCAACTACAGCACAATTTTCAGGATTGCGATTCTGGGCGTGGCAATCTCAATGATTCCGATGTCTTTCTTGCCTCCATACGCGGTGATGATTTTCTTCGGTCTCATTTTGGGTCTCACCTGGGGGCCGATCACGCCACTGCTTAACACCGTGATTCAGCGCAAGATCGCGCCGAGCAAGCGCGGCCGAGTCTTCAGCCTCGAAATGGTGATCTGGTCTGGTGGCCCGATGCTCTCGATGGTGCTCGCCGGCATCGCCGTGGATGCCTTCGGCGTCATGCCGGTCTACATCGTGCTGGCCTTCGCAACCACCGCCGCCGGCCTATTTATCACTTTCAACAAGCGCATGAAAGAGATCAACACCGCCGACTTCGCCGACTAGTCATCCCGGGGTCGGCCTTGGCCCGTGCTTTGGTAGCCTAGACACATGGCAGATCGCAGCAATATCACTTCTTGGCTCACAGACATGGATGGCGTGCTCGTGCACGAGGGCCACCCGATTCCTGGCGCCGCCGAGCTCATCGCTAAGTGGACGGATGCAGGCACTCCTTACCTAGTGCTGACCAACAACTCGATCTACACCCCACGCGACCTTTCGGCGCGACTAAAGATCGCCGGGCTAGACATTCCGGAAGACCGCATCTGGACCTCTGCGCTTGCCACCGCCGCTTTCTTGAACAGCCAGAAGCCGAAGGGCACCGCCTATGTGATCGGCGAGACCGGCATGACCCAGGCGCTGCACGACATCGGTTACGTGCAGACCGACCAGAACCCCGACTACGTGGTGCTCGGCGAAACCCGCAACTTCAACTTCGACAACCTCACCAAGGCCATTCGCCTTATCGGTGCCGGCTCGCGCTTCATTGTCACCAATCCGGATGCCACCGGCCCATCAAACGAGGGTCCATTGCCAGCCGCCGGTTCGGTTGCCGCGCTGATCACCAAGGCCACCGGCATGAAGCCATACGTGGTCGGCAAGCCAAACCCAATGATGTTCCGCAGCGCGATGCGCAAAATCGGCGCTCACTCAGAGTCGACCGGCATGATTGGTGACCGCATGGATACCGACGTGGTTGCCGGAATCGAAGCCGGTCTACACACCGTTCTCGTCTTGACCGGTATCGCAGACGGCGCCGAAATCGCGAAGTACCCATTTCGCCCAACCGAGATTTTGAACTCGGTCGCCGACCTGATTTAGAAGTACTGAGCGGAAACGCCGGGCAATTGTTCGAAGCGCGCGGCTCGGTCTGAGGTTAGAACCTGCGCTTCGAGAACGAAAGCTACTGAGGCGATGGCCAAATCGAAGTTAGAGCGAGTGCTGCCTGACCTGATCGATGCTGCCGATAACAAAGCCCACGCTCTAGCCTGACTTCGATCAAAGGGTATTACTTCAGCTATGGTTTCAAACGTCTCAAGAACTGATAGTTGGTAGTTTTTATAAGCCTGGTCGGTGGAGAGTTCGACACCTACCAGAAACTCAGCCACCGTAACCTCTGGCAGAAAGAAGTTCTTGCCGGCACTAGAGACATCTTTGAGGCTCAACTTGCGCCGGGCGACGGCAATCAACGCCGAGGTATCTAGGACTAGCTTTCCCATGGCATTCTGCCTTCGTCAAGACGTTGCTGGGCCAGCTGTCTGCTTGCCGTTTTCATCGCCATGACTTGATCCCAAACATCTGGAACATTCGGGTCATAGGGCGGAATGTCTGGGAATTGGTCGTAAACGGCCTGAATGGCGGCGCTCAATGCGGCGCCGTTCGGCTGGCGAGGACCCGCTGGGATGATTCGAGCGATCTCGACTTTGCCACGGCGAACCACTATCTCTTCGCCGGCGGCAACCTGATCCATGACGGCCGAAAAATTTCGCGCTACCTCGGTAACGGTCATTTCCTGCATGAAAATCAGATTATCTGATTGATTTTCAAACGCAATAGTCATGCCTGAAAAATAGGGTAACTTCGCGCCCACTGGCGCCCAAATGGCAAATCTGTTGACAAACCCTTTCTCCACATCGTCGATAGGCTTGAGCAATGTTTCTGATTCTGGCTGCCATGCTTGCGATGCTTTGGGCGAATTCACCCTTTGCCGCCGCCTACGAGGCGCTGATTTCGGTCGAGGCGATCAAGGGTGTCGCGATTTTCACGTTTTTTCTCAGCCTCGGCATCGAACTTCGTCACGAGATCACCCATGGTTCGCTCGCGAAACCGCGCCAAGCAATCGTGCCGATTTTTGCAGCGTTAGGCGGAATGCTTGTGCCGGTTGCAATCTATTCGATTGTCAATCAGGGTCTGCCAACCGCGGCCGGCTGGGGTGTCCCAATGAGCACGGATGTCGCTTTTGCGCTCGCCGTACTTGCCATTGCTGGAAAGTTCTTGCCCGCTCCGGTTCGCGTGTTTTTGCTTACCGTGGCTGTGGTTGACGACTCGCTTACCATTCTGATGATCGCGTTGTTTTTCTCCAGCACCTTCCACGCGATGTCGGTGGTCTCCTTGGCCGGTGTGGTGCTCGGGCTGTTTCTGCCGGGTGGTCAGAGACTCACCGGTTGGCTCACCCCAACGGTCAACTATGTTGCCCTGCCGGTCTTTGCCCTGTTCTCGGCGGGGGTCAACATCCAAGGTCTAGGCGACAGCATTTTCAGCTCTGCGATCACCTGGGGTGTGATTATCGCGATGGTTATCGGAAAACCTCTTGGTGTTCTTGGCACGACCTGGCTGGTTACCAAATCGGGTCTCGGCAAGTTGGCTTCGGGAATCAAGTGGGCCGACCTCTTGTCAATCGGTTCGCTATTCGGCATGTGCTTCACCGTGGCATTGCTCATGAGCGAGCTTTCATTCGGGAACCAGCAGCCCGAACACTCGATCGCGAACCTCAGTGTCTTCATCGGCAGCCTAACGTCGGGGCTGTTGGCCGTGACTGCTATGCAAATTCGAAAGAGGGCTTATGTCAGAAATTAATCCGAGCGCCTTCGGCGCTGGGAAGAATGCCGGCGGCTCATCAGAAACTGCTGAACAAACCACTTGGGGAGTAGGACCTTGGCAGGGCGAGTGGCCGGCCGATGCCGGCACTCCTGAAGAGCCGAACCCAGACTCACTGCTCGACCCGGAGCTCTTGCTAAACGGTGACACCCGCAACGTGCTCGACCAGTATCGATACTGGAAGATGGAGGCGATCATCGCCTCGCTCGATCAGCGTCGTCACAAGTATCACGTTGCCATCGAGAACTGGCAGCACGACCTAAACATCGGTTCGATCGTGCGCACGGCAAATGCCTTCCTGGCCGCCGAAGTACACATCATCGGCAATCGTCGCTGGAACCGTCGCGGTGCGATGGTCACCGACCGCTACCAGCACGTTCGCCACCACCCGACCGTCGAAGACTTCGTCGAGTGGTGCAAGACCGCGGGCGAGAATGGTCAGGACTTGCCAATCATCGCGATCGACAACGTGCCGGGCTGCAAGAAGATCGAAGAGTATCCACTGCCAGAAAACTGCGTCTTGCTGTTCGGGCAAGAAGGACCTGGTCTGAGCGAAGCGGCGATCGAGTCATCCGAGGTGGTCTTAGAGATCAGCCAGTTCGGTTCGACCCGCTCAATCAACGCTTCGGCCGCTGCTGCGATCACGATGCATCAGTGGGTTATGCAGCACGTCTTTGGTCATAGACTCTAAACACGTTCAATCGGGGGAATAATGAAGAAAATAATTGCGGTCCTATTCGCACTCACTTTGCTTGCAAGCCAGTCGACCGCGGCAACGGCGGCAGATGCGTACGCGTCAAAATGGGGCACATTTAAAACCCAAACGTTTTCTGGAACTGGTGACGACGTAATCACCCTTAGCGGAGCCGCAACGGCTGGAACTATCACTGCAACTCACAACGGTGACGCAAATTTCGTGATTTGGGGTTTGAATACGTCTATGGCGCAGAGTGGTCTGCAGGTCAACACGATCGGTGCGTATTCAGGAACAACGGAATTTGGTTTTGGTTTCTCTACCAAGAAAACCAAGGCCTTTGAGATCACTGCTGATGGTGACTGGACAGTTACGGTCAAGTCGCTCGGCACTGCTCCAAAGTTGCCTACTTCGGGTAATGGCGATGGAGTGTTCAAGTATTCAGGATCAACGCCAGTCTGGAAAGTAACTCACTCGGGTGACGCAAATTTCGTGATTTGGGAATATTGCACAAACGGTCAAACAGATCTCGTGGTCAACAAGATCGGCGCTTATAAAGGCACACTCAAGGGTATTGGCGGAACCTGCATCGTCGCAGTGCACGCTGACGGAGCCTGGTCTATCAGGAAGTAGCAGATTTACCTGCAAAAAACGGGCAGGCGCAAAAACGGGGATAAGCGCTAAACTTAGATGTACGTCATTCGCGTGCAATCCAAAGCTTTGAAACACGGGGTAAAAGTATGCCTGCATTAGTGATTATTGGTGCGCAGTGGGGCGACGAAGGTAAGGGCAAGGCAACTGACCTTATTGCCGAGCACATCGACTACGTAGTCAAGTTCAACGGCGGCAACAACGCTGGCCACACCGTGGTCATCGGCAACGAAAAGTATGCCCTCCACCTTTTGCCTTCAGGCATCCTGACCCCTGGTGTTACCCCGGTCATTTCAAACGGCGTGGTCATCGACCTCGGCGTTCTGTTCCACGAAATCGAGGCGCTTGAAGCCCGCGGCATCGACACATCCAAGCTTCGCGTTTCAGCAAACGCACACGTAATCACCCCTTACAACGTCATCGTTGACAAAGTTTCAGAGCGCTTCTTGGGCAAGCGCGCTATCGGCACCACCGGTCGCGGCATCGGCCCAACCTACGCAGACAAGATCAACCGCATCGGCATTCGCATCCAAGACCTATTCGACGAGAGCATTCTTCGCCAGAAGGTCGAGGCCGCTCTGGTCAGCAAGAACAACCTGTTGAGCAAGGTTTATAACCGCGCCGCCGTGAAGGTTGACGAGACCGTGGCCGAGCTGCTTTCATACGCCGAGCG
>JBEGKM010000034.1:0-8048 GCA_041184065.1 Actinomycetota bacterium | reverse complement strand
GCAACAGCACGTTCCGCGCTCAGCTCTAAAAGCTCGATTCCCATTCTTTCGGCAAGCAAGCCAAGCCCGCGAAGTTTGCTCAGTTCAGCCGCTGCGGCACTCAACTTTGGTTCTGGCTTAGTCAATCGTTGCTCCTGAAAAGGTCGGTCAGGCAAAGTAGGCTTGCCTCATGAACGCTAATTCAAAGCCTACTCTTCTGCTCATTGATGGGCATTCATTGGCCTTTAGAGCGTTCTATGCCCTGAGCCCCGACAGCTTCAAAACCCCAGATGGCCAGCACACCAACGCCGTGCACGGTTTCATCTCAATGTTGCTAAACATTTTGCAAGCCGAGAAGCCCACTCACCTTGCGGTCGCCTTTGATCTCTCTCGCAGCTCGTTCAGAACCGAAGAGTACCCCGAATACAAGGGCACCCGCGGCGAAACCCCGCCAGAATTCAACGGCCAAACCGAGCTACTGACCGAAGCTCTCAAGGCCATGAATATCGTCACGATAACTCGCGAAAACTACGAGGCCGACGACATCATCGCTAGCCTGGCCGATCAGAGCGCCGAAAAGGGTTTTGACGTGTTCATCGTCTCTGGTGACCGCGACACATTCCAGCTGATTAGCGACCGAACCACGATTCTTTATCCGGTCAAGGGCGTGCTCAACCTGGCCCGCATGGATGACGCGGCAGTCTTAGAGAAGTACGGCATTCACGCAAAGCAGTATCCCGATCTTGCGGCCTTGGTTGGCGAGACCTCAGACAATCTGCCTGGAATTCCGGGTGTAGGCCCAAAGACCGCCGCCAAGTGGCTTCAGCAATACGGCAACCTAGCCGGTGTGCTTGAAGCAGCAGCCGACATCCCCGGAAAAGTCGGCGAGAGTCTTCGCGAACACCGCGAATTGGCGGTTCGAAATCGAAGACTAAACCACCTGGTCCGTGACCTAGACCTGCCGGTAGACCAGTCGCAGCTAGAACTTGGCCCAGTCGACGAGGCTGCGGTGCGTGAGGTTTTCGGAAAACTTGCCTTCAAAACTCTTACCGAGCGAGTGCTAAGGCTCCGCGGCGGTTCCGGCACGCCTACCAATGCGGCGAGCGACACAAAGTCGGCCTTCGATGCCGCTTTTGCTGACGAGCCAGCCCAAGCCGTCTTCGATGAGATCCTGGTTCCCGACAGCACAGAGCTTAAATCCGCAGAACTCGTTTCATGGTTAAGAGAGCAAACCGGCACAATCGGTCTGGCTTTCGAGTTCGTTGCAGACAAAATCACCTCAATTGGTTTTGCCACCGACACGGTTCGCCGTTTCTGGCAGCCTGAATCGGCAGATCAGGTCAAGTCAATCCTTGGTGTTTGGCTTGCCGACTCGGCAACCAAGAAATCGGTTTTCAAGGCCAAAGATGTCACTCGAGCGCTTCTCGACTCTGGCGTCGAGATCGAGGGCGTTGACTACGACCCCTTGCTAATGGCGTACCTTCTAAACCCAGTTCGGCGAGGCTACGAAATTGATGATTTGGCGCTGGAATACCTGGGCCACTCGGTTAAGCGTGGCGACCCAAACCAGCTAGTCAGTGAAGATTCAACCGACATCAGTCTCGACGCATGGCTGTCTATCCTGCTCAGCGGCCGACTTTACTCACTGGTTGAGGGTGAAAAACAGCTTCGGGTTTATGGCGAAATTGAGTTACCGACGGTGCAAACTCTTGCGCGCATGGAACACACCGGGGTTGCCATCGATGTGCCCAAACTCGAAGCCCTCTTCGAACGGCTTTCCGCGGAGGTAAGCCAGGTAGCGAAAGCCGCCTACGACATCATCGGTCACGAAATCAATTTGGCTTCGCCAAAGCAGCTTCAAACCGTTTTGTTTGATGAGCTAGGCATGGTTGGCACCAAGGCGGTCAAGACCGGCTTCTCGACCAATGCGGCGGCTCTGAACGAGCTATTCGAACAAACCGGCCACCCGTTCCTCGAAAAGTTATTAGAGCACCGCGAGGTCACAAAGATTCGCCAAATCGTCGAAATAGTTCTCAAAGCGGTTGGTGCCGACGGTCGAATCCACACCAACTATGTTCAAACCGGAACCTCGACCGGCCGTTTGTCTTCCGAGGCACCAAATCTTCAGAACATTCCGATCAAGAGCGAGCGCGGTCGAGAGATCCGCGATGCATTCATCGTTGGCGAAGGATATGAAACCCTACTTACCGCCGACTATTCACAGATCGAAATGCGCATCATGGCTCACCTGTCAGAAGATGAGGGCATCATCGAGGCGTTCAGAACCGGCGAGGACCTTCACCGATTTGTGGGAGCACGAATTTACGGTGTCAAGCCCGAAGAAGTCGACTCGGCTATGCGTTCAAAGGTAAAAGCCATGAGCTATGGCTTGGTCTACGGCCTCAGTGAATACGGCCTGGCAAAGCAACTTCGAATTCCAAATGGCGAGGCCAAGCAGCTGATGGCCGACTACTTTGCAAGGTTCGGGGGAGTGAAGCGCTATCTAGCCACGGTAGTTGACGAGGCTAAGACCGTTGGCTACACGGTAACCACCTACGGTCGGCGTCGCCCGTTTGACGACCTCAACAGCAAAATCTTCCAGCTGCGTGAAAATGCGCGAAGGGCAGCTCTAAACGCCCCGATTCAAGGAACCGCAGCCGACATCATGAAGTTAGCCATGACCAAGATTGATGCTCGGATGATTGAGAGCAAGCTGAACAGCCGAATGCTGCTGCAGGTTCACGACGAACTCGTCTTCGAGGTGGCCTCGGGTGAGCTCGAAGCACTCAAAGAACTGGTTATCGCCGAAATGCAAAACGTGGTTGAACTTTCGGTTCCACTCGAAGTTCACATTGGCGTCGGCCGCAGTTGGGATGCGGCGGGTCACTAATGGTGAGGGAAAACCTTACGGTGCGAAACGCGGAGGGTCTGCACGCCAGGCCAGCCGCAGAGTTCGCAAGACTTTCGCAAACCGAAGGCCACGTCGTTTTGGTTTCAAAGCCTGGTGGCACTCCGGGCAGGGGCGACAGCATTTTGACCATCATGGCCCTCGGTGCCAAAGCCGGCGATCGAATCATCGTCGAGGTGACCGGGCCTGAAGAACAAACCTTGCTGGAGCGCCTAAAATCCGTTGTCTCGGCCTCATAAATCGGCTAGGCTGGAGGGGCGTGTTTTTTGCGCAATCCCAATCCATTGTTGCGATTAGGCCCAAAGAAAATCTTTGGTAGTTTGTCGCGACCCGAGTAATGCCCGTTAAGAGTAAATAAACACATGACCTCAAAGACCACCAAGCAGATCGCCGTAAACGACATCGGCTCTGCAGAAGACTTCCTTGCAGCAGTAGAAGCAACCCTGAAGTTCTTCAACGACGGCGACCTTATCGAAGGTACCGTAGTAAAAATTGACCGCGACGAAGTTCTTCTAGACGTCGGTTACAAGACTGAGGGTGTAATCCCTTCACGCGAACTTTCAATCCGCCACGATGCAGATCCTTCAGAGATCGTTGCAGTTGGCGACACCGTAGAGGCACTTGTTCTTCAGAAAGAAGACAAAGAAGGCCGCCTAATCCTTTCGAAGAAGCGCGCACAGTACGAGCGCGCATGGGGCGACGTCGAGAAGGTCAAAGAAGCAGATGGCACCGTTACCGGTGTTGTTATCGAGGTTGTTAAGGGTGGTTTGATCGTAGATATCGGCCTACGTGGCTTCCTTCCTGCATCTCTAATCGAGCTTCGCCGCGTTCGCGACCTAGGTCCTTACCTGGGCCAGAAGGTCGAGGCCAAGATTCTTGAGCTCGACAAGAACCGCAACAACGTAGTTCTTTCACGCCGTGCCCTTCTTGAAGAGTCACAGTCAGCGTCACGCAGCACCTTCCTAGCAGACCTCGCCAAGGGCCAGATCCGCACCGGTGTTGTTTCTTCTATCGTCAACTTCGGTGCGTTCATCGACCTTGGTGGCGTAGATGGTCTAGTTCACGTTTCAGAGCTTTCATGGAAGCACATTGAGCACGCTTCTGAAGTTGTTGAAATCGGCCAGGAAGTTACCGTTGAGGTTCTTGAAGTTGACCAGGAGCGCGAGCGCGTGTCGCTTTCGCTAAAGGCGACCCAGGAAGACCCATGGCAGGTATTCGCTCGCACCCACGCAATCGGACAGTACGCACCTGGAAAGGTGACCAAGCTTGTTCCATTCGGTGCGTTCGTTCGCGTTGCAGACGGTATCGAGGGTCTAGTTCACATTTCAGAACTTTCTTCACGTCACATCGAGCTAGCCGAGCAGGTTGTTTCGGTTAACCAGGATGTCTTCGTCAAGGTAATCGACATCGACCTAGAGCGTCGCCGCATCTCACTATCGCTGAAGCAGGCTAACGAAGAGGTAGACCCAGAGGGCACCGACTTCAACCCAGCTCTTTACGGTATGGCTGCTGACTACGACGAGACCGGTCAGTACAAGTACCCTGAAGGCTTCGACCCTAAGACCAACGAATGGAAGGCTGGCTTCGAAGAAGCGCGCGCCAAGTGGGAGAAGGAATACGCCGAAGCTCACGCACGCTGGGAAGAGCACAAGAAGCAGGTTGCAGCAGCCAACGAGGCAGCGGCAAAGCTTCCTGAGGTTAGCGAAGCTCCAGCAGCAGCGTCTTCATCATCAAGCTACTCAAGCGAGTCATCAGAGGCCGGCACTTTGGCTTCAGACGAGTCACTTGCAGCTCTTCGCGACAAGCTAAAGAGCGCCGAGTAACTCTCAGCAATCGAAACGGGTCGGCCATTTGGTCGGCCCGTTTCGTTTTAACTCTCTGAATCGTCAAACTCGGCTTGACAGAGATTTAGGCTTAGAGAATGTACATAGTCGGCCTCACCGGAGGAATTGCATCTGGCAAGTCCACCGTCGCAGCGCATTGGGTTAGCTTGGGTGGCTTTGAGATCGATGCAGATCAACTGGCTAGGCAGGTGGTTGCGCCCGGCACCCGTGGAGCAGCAGAGATCCGTGCAAAATTTGGAGACGATGTTTTCGACACTGATGACTCACTGAATAGAGCCAAACTCGGTGCGATTGTTTTTGCCGATGCAACCAAACGCCAAGCGCTCGAGGCAATCGTGCACCCGCTGGTGAAAGCCGAGGCTCAAGCAAAGGTGGCCGCGCAGCCAGAGAGCTCGATAATCATTTACAACGTGCCGCTTTTAGTCGAAGCTTCGGTTGATTTACCTTTCGACAAAGTGATCACTGTCGAAGCCCCGGTAGAGAAGCAGATCGAGCGACTCATTCAAAGTCGCGGCTTGACCAAAAAAGAGGCAGAGGCTCGCATAGCTGCGCAGGCCACCCCGGCCCAGCGAGCGAATGCAGCCGACACGATTTTGAACTCAAACCAGAGTCTTGAACTGATGCTCGCCGATGCGACCGCAATCTGGAATCAGATCGAACGGGAAGCATTGACCAAGCATTCCGCTTGAGAATAGCGACATGGAACCGACCAGATCTTTTGCGCCCTTTGAGGTGATCAGCGAGTACACACCCTCGGGTGATCAGCCAACCGCGATCGCCGACCTCGCCGCAAGAATCAATGCAGGTGAAAAAGACGTTGTGCTGCTCGGCGCTACGGGAACGGGAAAGTCGGCGACGACGGCTTGGTTGATCGAGGCAGTTCAGAAGCCGACCTTGGTTTTGGCGCACAACAAAACCCTCGCGGCCCAATTGGTCAACGAGTTTCGCGAACTACTTCCAAACAACGCCGTCGAATACTTCGTCAGCTACTACGACTACTACCAGCCTGAGGCCTATGTGCCGCAGACAGACACTTTCATCGAGAAAGACTCATCGATAAACGAAGAGGTCGAGCGACTGCGTTATAAGGCCACTATGAGCCTGTTGAGTCGAAGAGACGTTGTTGTTGTCTCAACTGTCTCGTGCATCTATGGACTTGGAGCGCCTGCAGAGTATTTGAATCAAAGCGTTGCGATTCAGGTTGGCGATCGAATCGACCGAGACGCCCTGATTCGCAAATTTGTTGACCTTCAATACAAACGAAACGACTTCGACTTTTCACGCGGCAATTTCCGCGTCAAGGGCGACACGATCGAGATCATCCCGGTTTATGACGAACTTGCGACCCGTATTGAGTTCTTCGGTGATGAGGTTGAGGCAATTTACTCGCTCTCGCCGCTAACCGGCGAGATTCAGCGCGAAGAAAAAGCGGTTGCCATCTTCCCTGCGTCTTACTATGTCGCACCCGTCGAGCGCATGGCCAAGGCCATGGAGGCCATCGAAGAAGAGCTGGTCTGGCGAGTCAAAGAGCTAGAAACCCAAGGCAAGTTGCTCGAGGCACAGCGCTTGAAGATGCGCACCACCTTCGACCTTGAAATGATCAAGGAACTCGGATTTTGCAGTGGCATCGAGAACTATTCACGACACATTGATGGACGCGGCCCGGGGGAGGCGGGCGCTTGTTTGCTGGATTACTTTCCGGAAGACTTTCTGACCGTCATCGATGAGTCGCATGCAACAGTGCCTCAAATCGGTGCCATGTATGAGGGTGACTCGAGCCGCAAGCGCACGCTGGTTGAGCACGGCTTCAGATTGCCCTCTGCCCTCGACAACCGCCCGTTGAAGTTCAGCGAATTTCTTGAGCGAGTTGGCCAGACCGTTTATCTATCTGCCACGCCTGGCAAATACGAGATGAACCTGGGTGCCGGCGTAGTCGAACAGATTATTCGCCCAACCGGTCTAATCGACCCTGAAATCGTAATTAAGCCAAGCAAGGGCCAAATCGACGACCTGCTTGAAGAGATCAGGGTTAGAGCTGCTAAAGACGAGCGCGTTTTGGTCACTACGCTGACCAAGAAGATGGCCGAAGAATTGACCGACTTCTTGACTGAAGCTGGAGTTCGCGTTCGCTACCTGCACTCCGATGTTGACACCCTGCGCCGAGTTGAGCTTCTTCGTGAGCTGCGCAGTGGCCTTTTCGATGTGCTGATTGGAATCAACCTGCTTCGCGAGGGCCTTGACCTTCCCGAGGTGTCGCTGGTGAGTATTCTCGACGCCGACAAAGAGGGCTTCTTGAGATCGACTACATCATTGATTCAGACAATCGGCCGCGCCGCGCGAAACGTGAACGGTCAAGTTCACATGTATGCCGACAACGTCACCGACTCGATGGCAAGAGCAATCGATGAGACCAATCGTCGTCGGGCCAAACAGGTCGCCTACAACCTCGAAAGAGGCGTTGACCCTCAGCCGCTTCGAAAGAAAATTGCCGACATCACCGACCAGATTCTTCGTGAAGAAGAAGACACGGCTCAATTGCTTGAGGCCGCCCAAAAGAACAAGCGCAGCAAGGATGGCAAGACGGTCATTCCAATGAAAGCTCGAAAGGGCATCGCGGGAATGGCATACAACGAGATTTTGGCCGTTGTTGTTGACCTAGATGAGCAGATGAAAGCGGCCGCGGTAGAGCTCAAATTTGAGTTGGCAGCCCGTTTGCGCGATGAAATTTCAGAATTGAAGCACGAGCTTCGCCAAATGGAAAAGGCAGGTCACGCTTAGGCGTGCGGCCGTTAGTAGCGAGGTTAAACTTTCATGGTGTCTATTAGCCAGATCCACCACAACAACAAGCTCATCATCAAGGGTGCGCGCGTTCACAACCTGCAAAATGTGAACCTTGAAATACCGCGCGACTCAATGGTGGTCTTCACCGGCTTGAGTGGTTCGGGTAAGTCGTCACTGGCTTTTGACACCATTTTCGCCGAGGGTCAACGTCGTTACGTTGAATCACTATCGGCCTACGCGCGCCAGTTCTTGGGGCAGGTTGACCGCCCAGACGTCGACTTCATCGAGGGCTTGAGCCCGGCGGTTTCGATTGATCAAAAATCCACCAACCGCAACCCACGTTCGACCGTGGGCACCATTACCGAGATCCACGACTACCTTCGCCTGCTCTGGGCCCGCGTTGGCGTGCCTTACTGTGCCGAGTGCGGCGAGAAGATCGTTAAGCAAACACCGCAGCAAATCGTTGACCAAATTCTCGAGATGCCTGAGGGCACTCGCTTTCAGATTTTGGCCCAGATTGTCGACCAGAAAAAGGG
>JBEGKM010000033.1:0-8061 GCA_041184065.1 Actinomycetota bacterium | reverse complement strand
ATACTTTCGAATTTCGTTGGTGGCCAACGGGTTTACCACTGCCGGCCTTTTTGCATATCTTTCGACCGGGTCTTTTGCCGTTCAACAGGATTATGAAATGAGTCCTCAGGTGTTTAGCGCTTTGCTCGTGTTCAACGGGCTTGGGTTATTGGCCTCGAGCGCCCTGAATACGCCACTCCTCAAAAAGTACAAGACGGTTAAGGCCTTCAAGGTTGGCATGTGGTTGGCAATCTCAGCTGCGGTTGCCATGCTTGCGTCTGTGGCATTGCCAGGCAACTTTGTGGTTTTAGAAATTGGCCTGTTGCTGACTTTTGCAACCGTTGGTTTGGTCACGCCAAACAGCATGGCCCTTGCGATGCAAAACCAGTCGAAGAACGCCGGAACCTCAGCTGGTCTTCAGGGCTTGGTTTCATCGGCTTGCGGAGCCCTGGCAATCTTAACCATCACTCTCGTGGTGGGCACCAGTTCGACCAACTTGGCGTTGTTCATCGCCGCAAGTTATTTGCTTGCTGCCACTTCGCTTTTGATGTTGCGTCGAGTTAATACTTAAACCCTGTAGTGGGCAAGTTTCTCTTCGTCGAGCTCAATGCCAACACCTGGCAAGCTCGACACGGTCATTTCGCCGTTTGAGATCTTGAGCGGGTTGACGACCAAGTCATCGGCCATGTCGAGATAGTTTGAAAGTTCAGCGGCTTTTTTGGTGGTTGCCTTGTTGGCTGCGCCAAATGCAAGCGATGCAGCTGTTCCCAATTGTGTGTCGATCTGGTTGCCAATCATCACTTCAACGCCCATGCCTTCACACAGGTTCAAAATTCGAGTCGCGTTCGAAAACCCTCCGCGGGCCGTCTTGATGCTGATTGCCGTGCAACCACCCGAGAGCAACTCTCGAGAAACGTCTCCCATGGTCGGAACGCTCTCGTCGCCAACCACCGGAATCATCGATTTTTTGACGATCTCTCGACGACCCAGTGCGTCTTTTGCATCGCAAGGTTCTTCAAGGGTCGAAACGCCGGCCTCCAAAAGAATCGGCAGCGCTGCCAGCGCTTGGGTCGAAGTCCAGCCGCGATTCGCATCAACATAGATGTCGGCTTCAGAGCCGAGCCCATCGCGCAGCACCTTGCAGATTTCTAGGTCTAGACCAATCGGCGAGCGACCAACCTTTACCTTGAACGCGTTGATTCCATAGGTTTCACGCATTTCGAGTGCTTCGTCAAGAACCACTCCAGGGTCATCAAAGCCGAGCATGTGCGAAACCTTTAGCGCCTTTGTGTAGCCACCAAGAAGCTCGTGCACCGGCAGGCCCAGGGTTTTTCCTAGGGCATCCCAAATTGCGATGTCGAGAGCGCCCTTGGCTGCATCGTTGCCGATGGTGCGATTCAAAATTTCACGGATTCGTGCCGAGTCTGTGAGTTTCAAACCCACAACACCAGGTGCGAACAGCTTCTCGATTACGGCAACGATCGACTCTTGGGTCTCGCCGTAGGTGTATGGGCGTGGCGGTGCGTCAGCAAAGCCAACCACGCCATCTGCAGTCGTCACTTTTACTAGAACGTGGTCTGCAACGTTGACCATGCCGCTAGCAAACTTCAGCGGTTTCTTATAGGCAATTGCATACGGGATTGTTTCGATTGACTGAATGATCATTTGAGCCCCTTATGAACGCAGGTACATGCCGGTTGGGTCGATTTCGGTTCTAAGCAGTTCTAGCTCTTCTGCCGAGGGGTTGGCAATCACTTCAAGGTTTGGGTGCACTTTTAGGTTCCAGCCAGTTGACTTGATCACAGTGTCAACGTCGATGCCAGCGTGAATGCCAGTCAGCTGCAACTCTTGGCCAACATCTTCTCGCGCAAGAACACCGAACTGCGTGAAAACGCGAGTAACGCCCTTTGCTTTTGACCGACTGCCTGCGGCACGCGCCATGTCTGGGGCTGCCGAGGTCACAAAGTCAACTTTTTCAACAAAGGAACGCTCTGAGTGGCGTCGCATGATCACAAATGTTTCTTTTGCGTTGGCCAGCACTTCGTGGGCTCCGCCCGAGCCAGGAAGCCGCTTGCTCGGGTTTTCCCATTCGCCAATTACCGAGGAGTTCAAATTGCCAAATTTGTCGATTTGGGCTGCACCCAAAAATCCAACGTCAATCCGACCGCCTTGAAGAACATATCCGAATAGCGAGGCCAAGTTAAGCACCGCCTCAGAGTCTGTGATCAAAACTGAATCGGCGATAGTTGCCGGCAGAGCTGACGGGTGGGCGCCGCAGACTCCAGATTCATAAATGACTTCGATGTTGGGTGCGGTTGTTTCTTGCGCCAAAGAAACAGCGAGGGTTGGCAGGCCGATGCCCGCAAAAACTACATTCTTGCCCGCCAATTCACGGGCAGCGGTGACAGTCAGAAGTTCGTCAACTGAAAAAGCTAGAGTTTCCATGGTTGCTCCTATTGAATTCTTGAACCGTAGTTAATTGGAGTGCTAAAAGCATCGCCGACTTTCAGCCGGTCACGAGTTGCCTCGCCCATCATCTCGACATATTGGCTGTGGTCGGTGGTCTCAAAAATCCACTTTGCAAGCCATTGTTCAAGCAGCGCTTTATCGCCGCTGATTGCAGACCAATCGCGATAGAAATCGTTGTCGCGATCGTAATAGCCCTGAGTGAAAGATGGGTGAGCGCCAAAAGGAACCTCGACCACGGCTGAGACCGCGTGCGAAGGAATGATTGTGCGGTTCGGGTCTGAGCGAACCAGGTCATCGCTCACGATTTCTTCAACCGTGACGATTGAGTGCTCGGCGGCAAATACCGCCTCGGCCTGAAGGCCGGTTAGACCCCACATCTGAATGTTGCCCCACTGGTCGGCACGCTGAGCGTGCACGATGGTCACATCTGGGTTCACCGGAGGCACGACATAGATTTCGTCGAAACTGCCGTCTTCGTTTGGGTAAGGCGAGGTGACCTTGCGAATTTCGTCGTTGATGGTTGGCAGGTCACTGCCAAAGTAAGACTTGAGCGGGTAAAACGGAAGTTTCTGAGCGCCGGCAAGATAGCGACAGACCATTCCATAGTGGCTGTATTCCTTGAACTCAAGGTGCGTCGGGTCTGACTCTTCGATGCGGCGGCGAATTTCACCAAGCGACCCGGCCGATGAGTTTCCAACGAAAGACGAGACCAAAGTCGAGATGCAGTTGGCAGCAAGCATCTGATCAACGATGATGTCGGCGGTCATTCGAACGAGGGTCAGGTCCTTGAACCCCTGGCGGATTATTTCGTGGCCGGCGGCCGTCGGAATCGCGTGAGTGAACCCCTCAATAGATACGGTTGCCCCGTCGAATACGTACTTTGAGATTGCTTCTTTCAAGCCCATGACCTTGGACTTGCGAAGATTTGGGTTGACCAAAATTTACTCCACTCGTTTGCGCCTTACTAATTTCTAAGTATTCCTGTGAAATTGAGCCATGTCCAATACCTAATTGATTGCGCATTATGACGAAATTATGGATAGATTTTAGTCATGGAAATTCGTCAGCTCAGACTATTCATGGCCGTCGCCGAAGAACTTCACTTCGGGCGCGCTGCAGACCGTTTGCACATGGCGCAACCGCCTCTAAGCCAACAGATCAAGCTCCTTGAAAAGGAACTGGGGGTGAGCCTCTTTGCTCGAACCACTAGATCGGTGGAACTAACCTCGGCCGGAGAGGCTCTCTTAGGCCACGCACGCCTGGTGCTTGAGGCCATGCAAGATGCCGAAATGGCAGCCAAGGCCAGTGGGTCGGGCATGTATGGGCGCGTGCGCATTGGCTTTGCTGGCGCAGCCACCCGACACCTGCTTCCGCAGCTAGCCCGCGAGGTTAAGGCGCGATATCCAAATATTGAGTTAGTTCTTCGGGGAAACCTTTACGCCAACGCGGCTCAAGAGGCCATCGCTCGAGGCGACATAGATCTTGGTTTTGTGCGCTTACCGTTCAACCTTCCGGGGCTTTCATACCGCGCAATCGAAGACGAAACCTTGGTTTGTGTGTTGCCTGTAGAGCACGAATTGGCGGCGCAAAAGTCTGTGAAGATTTCGGACCTAATTGACCAACCGTTTGTCACCTTTCCCCGCGATAGTGGCTCAACTCTGCGGTCCATCACAAACAAGGTTTGCTGGGATCAGGGATTCACGCCTCGAGTAGTTCAAGAGGCGCCAGACTCATACACGATTCACGCCATGGTTGCCGCTGGCCAAGGTGTGTCGCTCGCATTCTCTTCGACCTTGAATATCAATCAACCCGGGGTCACATATTTGCCGATTGTTGGCGAGCTGCCCACCCTGCAATCCGCAATAGCGTGGGATGCCGCTAGCGACTCCCAAGCTCTCGCCGCTGTTGTGTCGGTTGCCGACGCGATATTTCCAAAGCCAAACCGCGTGATCGAAGAACAAGACAAAATGCTGATCGATTAATGAGCAAAACCTACATAATGCCTGATGTATTAGGTATTGGACAGATTGTAAATACTGTGAAAAACTGCCTACAAGCGAAAGGAAACACTCAATGGCAACCCTAAGACTTCACCACGTAAACGTAACTTCAGACCACATGGCCTCACTAGTTAGCTTCTACCAGGATGCTCTTGGCCTTTCGATGATTCCTAGCCCTCAGATGATCGCGACCGAATCAAGCGGTTCGAGCGACGGCGACGCAGAGTGGGACGACGCTGCGAAGTTCTTCGAAGCAGGCGACCCAGAGAACCTTCAGATTCACGTCACCCAGCGTCAGCCATACTTGGCGCTTCTTGAGGGCCACTCAGTGAACCCGCTCATTGGCGGCCACTACGCGTTCCGCACCGACAACATCAAAGAAGTCATGGAACAGCTAGACGCAAACAAGATTCCTTACGACGACTGGGGTATCTGGTCAGTCAAGGGTTGGTACCAGATCTTCTTGACCGACCCAGCAGGCAACATGATCGAGATTCACCAGGTCATGGAAGACGCCTCGGGCGACAAATAAACCCATGAAGCAGGGCTCAATTCCGCAGTATCGGGATTTGCCACGCGACAAAGACGACATTTATCCCAACGCTTGGGGTGTGTTCGGAAAAGATGACCAACTCGGAACTCTGAACCAGCTCACCCCGGCGAGGGTTTTGGCGGCGCTTGATAGCGTGAAGACCGGGCAAGTGATCAATCTCAACTTGCCGTTGGATTTCTTCAATCCGCCACTTATTGCACACCGTGGGATTCCCAGCCACGAGGTTTTCGGTCTGAATGAGTTTCACCGCGATGACCGGATCGACAACTTTTTTCCGCAGGCGGGCACGCAAATAGATGGACTGCGGCACTTTGCTAACCCGGACAAGGGTTTTTACAACGGCTTTTCAGGAGAAAACCTGGTTGCAGGCAAGCCAGACCTGGGCATTCAACTGGTTGCCCAAAAGGGAATTTCAGGTCGCGGACTTCTCATCGATGTCGATCGGTACCGCAAAAGTATTGGTCAACCAATCGATCAGTCTTCAAATGAGCAAATCACGGTTGCCGATCTGAATGGCGCTCTAGCGCTGCAAGGCAGCGAAATTCACCCGGGTGACATCTTGTTGATTCGCACCGGATGGTTGGCTGCGGTTCGCAGTGGCGAAGCCAAAATCACTTCGCCCGTTGTGTCGCCGGGTCTTGCTCAAAGCGAATCAATTGCCGAGTGGCTCTGGAACAATCAGGTGGCTTTGGCAGCAGCCGACAATGTTGCTCTAGAGGCCTGGCCAGCCAACCGCGAAAACATTCGCACAGCTGCCGAAGAGAGCGGTTCTCTAGAGCGCTCCAACCACACCGGCATGCTGCACCGCGTTCTGATTCCCCTTCTGGGTTTGACCATCGGTGAATTGTGGGATCTCGATGAGCTTGCCGATGCCTGCCAGGTGCGAGGATCGCACACCTTTTTGCTAACCGCCGAGCCAATCAATATGCCAGGTGGTGTGGGCAGTCCAGCCAACGCACTTGCCATCATCTAGGAGACCAATGTCGAACTCAACACGCAGCATCGTAATTTCAGGTGGCGCTTCTGGCATTGGCTTGGCCTGTGCCCACAAATTTGCTTCAGAGGGCGCAACTGTTCACCTTCTTGATTTGAACCCAGAACTAGGCGAGGCGCTCGCCGCGTTGCCAGGTAAAGGCCACACGGCAGCCAGAGTAAACGTGACCGACGCGGAGCAGGTCGAACTTGAGATTGCCAAAATTGCTGAAATTTCGCCCATTACCGGCTTGGTGGTTTCTGCGGGCATCATTTCACAAACGCCACTTCTAGAGATTTCAGCGGCCGACTTTAGCAAGGTGCTGGCAGTTAACGTTGTCGGCGTTCAAAACGTGATGGCGCCTATTGCCCGCAACATGGTGGCTAACTCGGTTTCTGGCAGCATGGTTGTGCTAGCCAGCATTGCAGCCTTCAACGGCGGCGGCTTCATGGGCCGCGGGGCCTATTCAACTTCAAAGGCTGCGCTTCTTGGGCTAGTTCGTTCGTATGCCCGAGAGCTCGCGCCTCACAATATTCGAATCAACACGGTTGCGCCGGGTGCCACTGAAACCCCAATGACCGAGAGTTTGAGCGCTGAGGCCCGAACCAAGATTTTGGCCCAAACGCTTGGAAACCGTTTTCTTGAAAGCGAAGAGGTAGTGAGCGTCATTGACTACCTGATTAGCTCTGAGTCGTCGGCCCTAAACGGCCAAACCCTGCACGCCAACGGCGGCAGCTATTTCGGATAAGTCACCAGGAGAAATTATGTTGCTAGATGGAAAAGTTGCCGTAATCACCGGAGCAGGCGGTGCCTTGGGCGCTGCCATGGCGATCAGATTTCTAGAAGAGGGCGCCAAATTGGTTTTGACCGATGTGAGTAAGCCTCGACTAGAGGCAATGTTGCAAGAACTGAATGTGGGTGCGAGGGCCATTGCAGTCGTTGCCGATGCCACCAGCTCCGATGACACCGACAAGATCGTCAGTGAAGCAACCGCAGCATTTTCAACTATCGACGTTTGGATTAACAACGCTGGTCTAGCCCGCGACGCAACCATGCGCAAAATGACCGTAGACGACTTTGACTTGGTCATTGACGTGCACCTAAAGGGTGCCTGGTTGGGAACCCGTGCGGCTGCCGACTGGATGAGAGATCACGGCGGCGGTTCGATCATCAACGTTTCTTCGATTTCAGGCAAGGTTGGAAACCCTGGGCAAACCAATTACAGTGCTGCCAAGGCCGGCATGGTTGGCCTCACCAAGGCCGCAGCAAAAGAGGTCGGTTTCGCCGGTGTGCGCGTCAACGCCATTCAGCCAGGCTTGATCAACTCACCTATGCTCGACGAGATGCCAGAAAAGGTTCAAGAGTCACGTCTGTCAGAGATTCCGCTTGGACGATTTGGCGAGCCGACCGAGGTGGCAGATGTTGTGGTGTTTTTGGCCAGCGACATGTCTAGATACATGACCGGCACCGTGCTTGAAATTTCGGGCGGCCGAAACCTATAACTTGTTCGCTATGCGCGCTCAATAACGACGGCTAGGCCCTGACCGACACCGATGCAAATCGCCGCCAAGGCGTATCGCTTCTTTTCAACCTGCAACTTGCGAGCCAGCTGGCCCACAATGCGAGCACCTGATGCGCCAAGTGGGTGGCCAATGGCGATCGCTCCGCCGTCAACGTTCACCTTGTTTGGGTCGAGACCTGACCAAAGCTTTATGCACGCCAATGCCTGCGACGCAAACGCCTCGTTGATTTCAACAAAATCGATGTCGTCCCAGGTGAGACCTGCGCGAGCCAAGGCTAGATTTGCGGCCTCGACAGGCGCAATTCCAAAGATGTTGGGGTCATTGGCAGCAACGGCACGTGACACAATTCTGGCGATTGGTGCACCTAGGCCAGCGTTCTCGTTGGCAATCAACAGGGCCGCTGCTCCGTCGCTAAGTGGGCTCGAGTTGCCCGCAGTAACCGAACCATCTGCTCTAAACGCTGGCTTCAAGTTGGCCAGCGTTGCCGCAGTGGTGTCATCTCGAATGCTCTCGTCTCGAACCAACGTGCTTGCCACTGGCGCAACAATCTGGTTGTCGAAGGTT
>JBEGKM010000032.1:0-8065 GCA_041184065.1 Actinomycetota bacterium | reverse complement strand
CTTCGTCACCGGTGGTAGACAGTGCGTCTGCTCCACCAACGATTTCGGAAATCTGCTGGGTAATTTCTGACTGACGAGCTGAGTTGCTCAATCGGGTGTAGTTCTTGATGAGCTTCTCTGCGTTGTCAGTGGCCGACTTCATGGCCTTCTGACGTGCTGCGTGCTCAGAAGCTGCAGACTGCAACATTGCGTTGAAGATGCGGCTTTCGATGTAAACCGGTAGCAGTGCGTCGAGCACCTTGTTTACGTCTGGCTCGAACTCGTATAGCGGGAACACTTCGCCGGCTGCAGGAGGCTCGGTTCCCTCTACGACCTCGAGAGGCAGCAAACGAACAACCTCAGGAATCTGGGCGATCATTGACACGAAGCGGTTTGAAACTAGGTGGATTTCGTCAACGCCACCGTCTGCATAGTCGGTGTTGAAGGCCGCTACAACAGCGTCGGCGATCTCTTTGGCGGTGTCGAACTGTGGCAAATCAGTGCCACCGATCCAGCTGCGAACAGCCTCGCGACGACGGAAACCGAAGTAGGCAACAGCCTTGCGGCCAACCAGGTAGTAAACGACCTCTTTGCCTTGCTCTTTGAGCAGGTTGGCAAGCTGGTCGGCTTCTTTGAGAACGTTTGATGAGAACGCACCGGCTAGACCACGGTCAGAAGTGAAAATCACAACCGCGGCACGATCGATGCGAGCTGGCTCGGTGGTTAGCGGGTGGTCAACATTCGAGAATGTGGCCACAGCCGAAACCGCGCGAGTAACTGCACGCGAGTATGGAGTTGATGCTGCAACGCGCTGCTGAGCTTTGTAAATGCGCGAAGCGGAAATTAGCTCCATGGCGCGAGTGATCTTCTTGGTCGTCTGGGCAGACTTAATTTTCTGCCGGTAGACGCGAAGTTGCGCTCCCATGTCTCTCCGTTCCTAAATTCTGGTCGTCAGTTTGGATTGTCTCTAAAAGAGAAGAATTACTTCTTCTTCTTTTGCTTGACGATCTTTTCCTGAGTGACTTCTTCTTCGTCTAGGACTGATGCGTCGCCGGCTGAAGCTAGCGCTTCGCCACCCTTGGTTGCAAAGCTCTTCTTGAACTTAGCTACCTGCTTCTCAAGCTCTGCCACGGTGTCGCTCTCCAGCTTGCTGGTCTCGCGAATGGTGGTTAGAACCTTGGTGTTGCGACGAAGGTGCTCAAGAAGCTCAGCCTCGAAACGTAGAACGTCTTCGACTGGAACCTCGTCGAGCTTGCCGGTGGTACCAGCCCAGATCGAAACGGTCTGCTCTTCAACTGGGAATGGTGAGTACTGAGGCTGCTTTAGAAGCTCCATCAAACGTGCACCACGAGCTAGCTGCTGGCGTGAAGCTGCATCTAGGTCTGAAGCGAACATTGCGAATGCCTCTAGTGCGCGGTACTGAGCAAGCTCTAGCTTTAGGGTTCCAGAGACACCCTTGATGCCCTTGACCTGAGCCGCACCACCAACACGTGAAACCGAGATACCTACGTCGATAGCAGGGCGCTGGTTTGAGTTGAAGAGGTCTGACTGCAAGAAGATCTGACCGTCGGTGATCGAAATCACGTTGGTTGGAATGTATGCAGAAACGTCGTTTGCCTTGGTCTCGATGATTGGAAGACCGGTCATCGAACCGCCACCGAGCTCGTCGTTTAGCTTGGCACAACGCTCAAGTAGACGTGAGTGTAGGTAGAAGACGTCGCCTGGGTAAGCCTCGCGGCCTGGTGGACGACGTAGAAGAAGTGACACTGCACGGTAGGCCTCTGCCTGCTTTGACAGGTCATCGAAGATGATGAGGACGTGCTTGCCGCCGTACATCCAGTGCTGACCAATTGCAGAACCGGTGTATGGAGCTAGGTACTTGAAACCTGCTGGGTCTGATGCAGGAGAAGCAACGATGGTGGTGTATTCCATTGCGCCGGCTGCCTCGAGAGCACCCTTTACTGCAGCAATGGTTGAACCCTTTTGACCAACGGCAACATAGATGCAGCGAACCTGCTTCTTGACGTCGCCTGACTCCCAGTTGGCCTTCTGGTTGATGATGGTGTCGATCGCAATCGCGGTCTTACCGGTCTGGCGGTCACCGATGATGAGCTGACGCTGACCTCGACCAACTGGAATCATGGCGTCGATTGCCTTGATACCGGTCTGAAGTGGCTCGTGAACAGACTTGCGGGCCATAACGCCAGGAGCCTGAAGCTCAAGCGCACGACGGGCCTCGGCCTTGATGTCGCCTAGACCATCGATTGGGTTACCTAGTGGGTCAACAACGCGACCTAGGAACTTGTCACCGACTGGGACTGAAAGAACTTCACCGGTGCGGTGAACTTCCATGCCCTCTACGATGCCTTCGAAGTTACCGAGAACAACGGTACCGATCTCGCGCTCGTCAAGGTTTAGAGCTAGACCCAAAGTGCCATCGGCAAACTTTAGAAGCTCGTTCGCCATTGCGCTTGGCAGACCTTCAACGTGTGCGATACCGTCACCGGCGTCGATTACGTGGCCTACCTCGGCACGCGAAGCCTTGGCTGGCTCATAAGACTTTACGAAGTCCTTTAGAGCGTCGCGAATCTCGTTCGGGCTGATGTTCAGATCTGCCATCTCGTTCCTCTACTTCTGGGGCGAACCCCGGTTGGTCTTTCTAGGCCAGTCACCTGAGTGACTGAAATTTTTGGGTTATGCCAGTTGCAGCTTGGCGGTGTTCAATCGGGTGCTTAGGCTGCCATCGAGGATTTCTCCTGCGACCTGAACCTTAACCCCGCCGAGGATAGACGCGTCTACCTCAACGTTTAGCTTGAGGCTGTTGCCATATGCCTTTGCCAAAGCACCTTCGAGACGCTCTAGCTGTGCAGCGCTGATAGGCGCGGCAACGGTAACGGTTGCAACTAGGCGCTCGGCATAGGCAGAAACCTGCTTGCCGAACTGCTCGAGAACAACCGAAACACGGCGACGACGAGCACCGATGACGCTCTGACGAATCAGAAGCGCAGCTTCATCGGTGGTCTTGCCCTTGGTTAGCGAGGCAACCAGCTTGGCCTTGGCTTCGTCAGAAGCTAGGCGGTCACCGAGTGCGAACTGAAGCTCTTGGTCAGAGTCGACTGCTTGCTGGAAGGCAAACAGATCGCTCTCGACACTGGCTAGGTTCTTGGCCGAAGCAGCAATTGCTGCAACTGCGTGAACCGCAAGCTGCTCAAAGGCCGAGACAAGGTCTTGACCGGTTGACCAGCGGAGTGCAACCAGGGAGGTAGCAAACTCAAGCACGTTAGCCGAAACGTTCTTACCGAATACAGCGGTAAGCGCCCCAGCCTTTGACTTAGCCTCGGCGGAAGGGTCCGAGAGGATGCTGCGCAGCTGAGCCGAAGACGCAACGGCTGAACCGATTGCGAAAAGCTCTTCTGCGAACTTGAGATTGGCCTTAGCTAATAGCGGAGTTAGCGCTTCTTTAGCTGCGGCTGTTGACTGCCTGGTTGAACTCGCCATTACTTCTTCTTGCCTGCTTTGGTTTTAGCAACACTGTCGCCAGCTTCGAGGTCGGCCAAGAACTGGTCGACAACGCCAGAGGCGATTTTGTCGTTCTTTAGGCTTGCACCAACGACGCTTGACGCAAGGTCGATGGCAAGTGAGCCAACTTCTGCGCGAAGCGAGATAAGTGCAGCCTGACGCTCAGCCTCAATTTGGGCTTTTGCGGTCGCGGTCAGACGAGCTGCTTCGCTGGCGGCTTGCTCTTTGAGTTCAGCCAAAATGACTGCACCCTCGGCGCGTGCCTCTTCGCGAATCTTTGAAGCTTCGGCGCGTGCCTCTGCTTGCTCGGCTTCGATGTTTGCAGTTTTAGCTGCAGCCTCGGCCTGAGCCTTTTCAGCTGCTTCGAGGCGACCTTCGATTGCCTCGGTGCGAGCATCAAGGGTCTTCTTGAAGTTCGGTAGAACCTTGAACCAGAAGAAGGCCAACAGGATTACGAAGACAACCGACGACCACAGGAGATCGTACGATGCTGGCAATAGTGGGTTCGGCAAAGCCTCACCCTCCGCAGCATTCGCGAGAATCCTAGAAATCATGGTTTAAATCCTGACTGACTAAGCGAAGATGAATGGGGTTGCAAGACCGATAAGCGCAAGTGCCTCGGTGAATGCGATACCAAGCCACATGGTGACCTGAAGCTTTGCTGCTAGCTCTGGCTGGCGAGCGATTGACTCGATGGTCTTTGAAACAACAAGACCTACGCCAACGCCTGGGCCAACTGCTGCTAGGCCGTAGCCGATAACTGCAATGTTGCCTGATACTGCTGCGATGTTAGTTACGTCCACTTTGTATTTCCCTTCCGTGGTTTTAGAGCTGACGGTTGTCAGATCTGATTAGTGCTCGTCTGCTAGGGCCAACTGAATGTAGACCGTGGTCAGAAGAGTAAAAACATATGCCTGTAGGAACGCAACCAAAATCTCGAAGAGAGTGAATGCGAAGCCGAACAGGAAGGTTCCTGCGCCGAATGCCTTGAATAGACCATCGGTGTTGAACAGGAAGAACTGGGTTGCCGAGAAGCAGAGCACTAGCAACAAGTGGCCAGCGATCATGTTCATGGTCAAACGAAGAGCCAGAGTCACCGGGCGAAGGATGAAGGTCGACAAGAACTCGATTGGAGTCACAAGAATGTAGAACGGCTTCGGAACACCGGCTGGGAATAGCGAAGCGGTGAAGAAGTGACCGCCGTGCTTCTTGACACCCGCATAAATGAAGGTTGCGTAAGCAGCTAGAGCCATCACGATAGGCAAACCGATAACCGAGGTTCCGGCGATGTTCAAGCCAGGGATGATGCCCGTCACGTTCATGCCGAGGGTCACAAAGAAGATTGTGGTCAGCAGAGGAAGGAAGCGGTCGCCGTCTTTCTCACCAAGCTGGTCGTGTGCAATGCTCTTGCGAACGAAGTTGAGCGAGATCTCACCCATGAGCTGGAACTTGCCGGGAACGAAGTTGTTGGTCTTGTTTGCGCGCTTGAACTTTGAAGTCCAGAGCCAGAAGACCAAAACCAAGAGGCTCAGGACAAGAAGACGAATAAGCATGATGCGGTTCAACGCAAACGGGGTGCCTTCGAAGGCAACAACCTCTGGATAGAACTCCATGATTGATGGCGCGTGGAAGCCGGTGCCCGACTCCTCGGTGCTCGCTGCTACAAAGAGCAGGTTCAATGCGTTAGTGAACAGCGTGAACTCCTGTTTCGGGGCAAGTTTGGAATGCCTTGCGGCGATTTACAGTGTGATGTCGTCAAAAACCCTTTGACAACCAGTTGAGTCTAACAGGTGCAACCCTATGAAAATAACGGATTCACGCAGGTTTGCGGATTAATTTTGCTGGAAGCGCTTTAGTTTGAACCGATGCCGATTCGCGACTTCATGACGATGAGCGAATCGATGACGAGGGTTCCCAGAATTGACGCCACCAAGGTGAAGAACAACACCGGTCCAGCGATAAATACTGCTCCTTTGAGCAGCGCAACCAGGACGATAAAACCAACCAGTTTTACGATCCAACCGCCTAACACCACACCGAAGAAACCACCCAGCGACAGGCTCCCGCCAAACTTCACTGAAAAGGCCGTCAAGCTGCTGAAAAGCAACGCCATCCCGGCACCAATCAAACCGCTGACCAAACCGTTTACGCCGGCGAAAAGCAGCCCGAGGCCGCCGCCAACCACGGCAATAGCAGCGACCAGCAATAGCCCCTGCTTCATGACTGCTGAAAATACTTCTGCGGTTGACGATGCTCTAGACATTTGAACTCTCTTGTTGTGAAGTGCGGCGTTTGATGACTGGCCAAACTGTGTAGACCAAGGCTCCGATCAGACCTAAAAAGGCAAAGATCCAGACGGCCCAACCCGGTAGGAAGAAGAACATCAAACAGGTTAGCGAGATAAGAGCCGTCCAAACATAAAAGACCAGCACCGACCCAAGGTGAGTGTGCCCAAAGTCTTGCAGTCTGTGGTGCAGATGTTGGCGGTCGGCAGCAAACGGTGACTTGCCAGCGCGCAAACGGCGAAGCACGGCAAGGGTGAAGTCGAGTAGTGGCAAAATCAGGATGCCTAGTGGCAAAATCAACGGGATAAAGGCCGGAAGGAAGTCATCCTTGGCTGCTACGTGTGGGTCGACCTGGCCGGTCACGGTAAGTGCAGAAACCGCCATGAGCATACCCAAAAGCATCGCCCCCGAATCACCCATGAAGATCTTGGCCCGATGCCAGTTATATGGCAGGAAACCGACGCACATGCCGATAACGATGGCTGATAGCACCGAGGCTAGGTTGAAGTAATTGGTAGGCGAGGTCTGCTGTGCTAGCAGGTAGCTGTAAGCGAAGAAAACGCTGGTGCCGATGAGCACGACGCCAGCTACAAGCCCATCCAAGCCATCAATGAAGTTGACCGCGTTCATCACCAAAACCGTCAAGAAAACAGTCGCAACGAATGACAGACCAAAACTGCCGATGGTGATTCCGGCAATCGGCAGAGAAACTATTTGAACCCCCTGCCAGGCAAGGATGCCCGCGACTACGAACTGACCGGCTAGCTTGAGGGTCCAGTCGAGGTCATAGAGGTCGTCTAGAAAACCGATGAGGGTGATGAGGAATGCAGCGCCGATGATAGCGAGAACGCGACCTGGCTCTACAAATACGCTGTGAAACCAGCCGAGGCTAGCTGAGAAACCCATCGCGGCCAGGAACCCGGCAAACATTGCCACTCCGCCGAGTCGAGGCGTCGGGCGCGTGTGTGAGTCGCGAGCGCGAATCTGCGGGTACAGCTTGTATTTGTGACTGATTTTCAGCGTGGCAAATGTGCCGAAGAAAGTAATGATTGCCGCGAAGAGCATCGTCAGAAGATAGGCGCGCACTAGCCGGCCGCCTCTGCCAACAGGTCGCCAGCAATGGTGCGAATCTTGTCGGCGCTAAGGGCACCCGCACGAACCAGGCGAATTTGGCCCGCGGTCTCCAGTTTGCCGTCAACATAGGTGTCCACGACATCGGTCAGATCAAGGATGGTTGAGGCCTCACCCTTAGGGCTGTTTCCGCCATCGAGATATACCTGAACGCTTGAGCCAAGGTAAGCCTCGGCTTGCTGACAGGTGGTGGCCGCAGGCTCGCCGGTTAGGTTGGCGCTTGAAACGGCCATCGGGCCTACTTCTTCGAGTAGGGCGAGAGCGATCTTGTGGTCTGGCATGCGCAGCGCCACTGTGCCCTTGGTCTCACCTAGGTTCCAGTTCAAAGATGGTTGGGCGCGCAAAATCATGGTCAAAGCGCCGGGCCAGAAGGTTTCGGCGAGGCGCATGGCAACATCAGGGATTTGCTCTGCCAGGGCCTGAAGCGTGTTTAGGTTGGCAATTAACACCGGAGGTGGAGACTGAGGACCGCGACCTTTGGCGGCCAGCAGCGCCTGAACACCCTTGGCCGAAAAAGCGTCACAACCGATGCCATAGACGGTGTCGGTTGGCAGCACGACAAGTTCGTTGCGGCCCAGTGACACTTTTGCCAGGCGCATGCCGGTCAGCAGGTCGGTGTCTAGTGAGCAGTCATAAATGCGATTAGCCACGTTGCCTCCTGCCTGTCGGTTTGAAAATCTAAATTACTTGATTGCCGTTACGGCTCGATATCGATCGGTTAGATCTTTATGAGCTCGAACGTCACGCCATCCATCAGCCAATAGTAGTTGACTGACCTGCTCAGACTGCGAGTCGGCGTGTTCGATGATTAGCGCTCCCCCGTCAACAAGTAGGCGTTTGGCCGTGGCAGAAACAAGGTGAATAACCGACATGCCATCCTCGCCGCCATAAAGCGCCAAGGCGGGGTCATGCAAACGAACCTCCTCATCTCGAGGAATCATTTGAAGTGGGATGTAAGGAGGGTTTGATGCGACCACAGAAACGGTGCCATTGAGTTCTTGAAAGGCATCGGCCAGATCGCCCTGGATGAGTGTTGCGTCACATTGATCGGCATACTTGGCGAAGTTTGCCTGAGTAAAGGGAAAAGCGTCGGGTGATTTTTCGACGGCATAGATTTTGGTCGATGCTCTCTCGGTGGCCATGGCAAGGGC
>JBEGKM010000031.1:0-8311 GCA_041184065.1 Actinomycetota bacterium | reverse complement strand
CCCAAGATGTTGGGTGCAACCACAAAGTACTTGTCGGTGTCGATTGCCAGGCCAGGGCCGATTAGGTCGCTCCACCAACCCTCGGTTGGGTGTTGCTTGCTGGCCTTGCCCGTAGCGTGTGAATCGCCGGTAAGGGCGTGAAGAACAAGAACTGCATTCGAATGTTCGTGGTTTAGTTCACCCCAAGTTTCGAATGCGATTCGAGCCGTCTTTATGGTTCGACCGCTCTCGAGTTTGAAGTTTGAGAGCGTTGCAAACTCGCGATCGCCTGCAGGGTCGCCGTCGCGCCAAGCACCCGTTGCCGGTGGCCTGCCGACAAGCGAGCGGCGTTCCTCCTCGGTAACGAAGGCTGACGGGACTGTGTCCTCTGAGGTCTGAAAATCCATAGGTGTTTAAGCCTATCGGCGCAATTGCAGAATCTCGAACCCGCTACTTGGTTGCGGCGAAGCCCGTCTCAAGATCGGCAAGCAAATCTTCGATTGACTCAAGTCCAACAGACAGGCGAACCAGACCAGGAGTCACACCAGTTGAGACCTGTTGTTCTGGAGTTAGCTGCGAGTGGGTTGTCGATGCTGGGTGAATCACTAGAGAACGCACGTCGCCGATGTTGGCAACGTGGCTGAACAAATTAAGGCTCTCAACGAACTTCGAGCCCGCGGTCACTCCGCCTGCGATTTCGAAAGAAACAATCGCGCCGGTTCCCTTCGGGGCATACTTCTTGCCTGCTTCAAACCATGGTGAAGTTGGCAGTCCTGCATAGTTAACCGAAAGCACCTGGGGGTGCTTTACTAGCCACTCTGCAATTGCCTTAGCGTTTGAAACGTGGCGGTCGACACGAAGGCTAAGAGTTTCGATTCCCTGAAGCAGTTGCCAAGCGCTGTTGGGTGAGATTGCCGATCCTAGGTCGCGCAGCAGTTGCACTCGAGCCTTGATGATGTAAGCAATGCCGTCGCCCAGAGCGGCAGTGTAGTTCACTCCGTGATACGAAGGGTCTGGTTCGGTTAGGCCGGGGAACTTGTCTGACTTGCTCCACTCAAACTTTCCGCCGTCAACGATTGCACCGGCAACTACTGTTCCATGGCCACCCAAGAACTTGGTTGCAGAGTGAACAACAATGTCGGCGCCGTGCTCGAGTGGTCGAACCAAGTATGGGGTTGCCACGGTGTTGTCGACGATCAACGGCACACCATTTGCGTGTGCAACCTTGGATACGCCTTCGATGTCAAGGATCGACACCTTAGGGTTGCCGATTGTCTCAGCGAAAAATGCCTTCGTGTTCGGCTGAACAGCCGCTGCCCACTCATCAAGGTTGTCTTGGTCTTCAACAAAAGTTGTCGTTATGCCAAGCTTTGGCAGCGTGTACTTGAAGAGGTTGTAGGTGCCGCCGTAAAGAGTGGACGAAGCAACAATGTGATCGCCCGCCTGAGCGATGTTTAGGATTGCGAAAGTTTCTGCTGCCTGACCGGAAGAGAGTAGAAGAGCCGCGGTGCCTCCCTCAAGAGCCGCAATGCGCTTTTCAGCTACATCTTGAGTGGGGTTCATGATTCGGGTGTAGATGTTTCCAAATTCAGCCAGTCCGAATAGCTTCGCAGCGTGCTCGCTCGAATTGAAGACATATGCAGTGGTCTGGTAAATCGGAGTGACAACGGCGTTAGTCGTTGGGTCTGGTGACGCACCAGCGTGAATCTGTGCGGTCTCAAAACCCCAGTTGCTTGAATCGGTGCTCATTGGTTACCCCTAAAGATCAAGTTGATTTCTGCCAAAGGTATATGACTTTGGTGTTGCCTGCGAGGCTGGCTGCAACGCAGCGTAACAATGGGCTAGCTTTTGCTTACCTTATTCAATGCGTCGAATGCCAACGAGGCCAAAAGAGCCGCACCATCGGCCAAAATGCTGTCGTCGAAAAGTGCCTTGTTCGAGTGGTTTGTTGCCGCTTGAAGGTGGTCGACCGAAGGTGGGCAGGCACCCATGAAGATGAAAGCGCCGGGAACGGCATCGAGCACAGAGGCAAAGTCTTCGCCGCCGGCAATCGGGTGTTCCATGCTCCAATAGCGGCCCGGGCCGAAAGCTTCATCAATAACCGCTTCAACGCGGTCAATCGCCTCAGGCGCATTCATGAGCACCTTGGTCGCCGGGTGAAACTCAACGTCAAAATTTACGCCGTGAGCCTTGGCGATGCCCTCCAGCAGCTCTGGAACAAATCTGCGGATCCGCTCCGAGTTCTCTTTTGAGAAAGTTCGAATTGTTGCCCCGAAAGATGCTGTCTCAGGAATCACGTTGTCGGTGTGGTCGTCGCCTGCCTTTATCCATCCGGTGTTGATCACGACTGGTTCGAAGGCGCTGAATCTTTTGGCCACCATGGTTTGAAGAGCCTGAATGGCTTCGACCATAGGTGTGATTGGGTCTTTAGAGAGCCATGGCATTGAACCGTGGCCGCCTGCGCCCTTGAAGGTTACGGTCATTCCTCCGGCCGCCGCCATCAGTGGGCCCGGTCGCGAACCAAACATGCCAAGAGGGTAAGAGCTGAAAACGTGAATCCCGTATGCTGCAATCGGCAGTTGACCACTAACCATTAGGGCGCCCTCGTCGATCATCACGTCGGCACCGCCATGGCCCTCTTCGCCCGGTTGGAACCAAACAATCACGTCGCCCTTAAGTTCGTCGGCATGGGTAGCCAAAAGGTGTGCCGCGCCAATACCAATCGCCATGTGAAGGTCGTGACCGCAGGCGTGCATATAGCCGTTAGTTGAGGCAAAATCGAGCCCCGTGTCTTCGATCACCGCAAGAGCATCCATGTCGGCACGAAGCAAAACAGTCGGGCCCGGTTGCCCGCCTTTGATGTGCAGCACAGCAGAAGTGGTGTCTTTGCCCAAGGTGATTTTGCCAAGTCCGTGAACTGAGGCAAGAACACGTTCGAGGGTCTTTGGTAGCTGAAGACCAAACTCGGGAATCTGATGAAGATCTCGACGAATGCCCTGAAGGGTTTCAAGATATTTGCTTGCCTCTGCGACAAGTGATGACGGCTTCGTTGCTTCGCTCATAACGCCATATTGCCACCTTTAGGCTTAGATCATGTTTTTCGAGCAAATGCACCCGAGTTGGCAAGATGCTTTGCTCTCCAAAAAGCCTCTGCTCGACGAAATTGAGGCGAAGGTTTTGAATTTAGGCACAGATGTTGTGCCGCCACTGAACCTAGTCATGCGAGCCTTTGGATTGCCGCTCGAACATGTCAGAGTGCTTATCGTCGGGCAAGACCCATACCCAACCCCAGGGCATGCAAACGGGCTTTCATTTGCTGTTGCGGCCGAAACCAAACCGCTTCCACGAAGCCTCACCAACATTGTGCGCGAGTTGACCGATGACCTCGGCCGACTTAACTCGGATGGCAGCCCTCGCAGCGGTGACCTCACAAACTGGGCGAAACAGGGTGTACTTTTGCTCAACCGGCACCTCACTGCTGTGTCAAGCGAAGCGGGCTCGATGATGGACATTGGTTGGTCGGAATTCACCGACGAAGTGATCACAATTTTAAATCGCAAACGTGGCCGTCGTCTGGTCTCAATCCTTTGGGGCGCTCAGGCTCAGTCGCTTGCACCAAAGCTTTGCGATTCACAGGTTTTGAGTTCTGCTCATCCGAGCCCTTTGTCGGCTCGCAAGGGTTTCTTTGGAAGCAAGCCTTTTTCTAAGGCAAACGCGGCTCTCGAGTTGGTTGGCGAGCAGCCGATAGATTGGTCTTGTTAGGAGATCTCATGGCATTGGATTCAGAGTCACGCTGGCGCTTGGTGCGCATGATGAAAGCAAAGGGCACCGCACCGGCTTCGACCGAGGTCGTGATTCGCCCTGCCGCAATTGGCGACCTTTGGCAAGTGCTCGAGATTTACAACTACTACATTAAGAACAGCGTTGTGACTTTCGACCTCGAGACCATGAGCCTCGAAGACTGGCGAGAGAAGTTCGAGTGGATCCAAGGTTTGAAGCTGCCCTTCATCGTTGCGACGAGTGAGAGCGGTCAAATTTTGGGCTTTGCCTACGTCGCCCCATGGCGTCAAAAAGCGGCCTATCGTCGCACTGTCGAAGACAGCATCTACCTTCGCCCTGCGGCTACCGGAAAACGAATCGGCACCAAGCTTTTGGCTGCTTTGATCGAGCAGAGCAAAGCATCTGGAGTGAAAGAAATCGTCGCGGTCATTTCTGACAAGGGTGCGGAGTCTTCGATTTCGCTTCATGAAAGCTTTGGTTTCAAACATCAAGGCCACTTAGGCAAGGTTGGCTTCAAGTTCGGTCGTTGGCTTGGAACAGTGCTAATGCAGAAGAGTCTTTAGTTTTTTACAGACTTTCCACAGAATCGCATCGTAGATTGGAACTATGAGAATCGCTAAAAAGGTCCTGACCATTCTCACGGTCGCGGGTCTTTTGGGGGCTGGTTTTAACCCCGCCACGGCTTCTCTTCAAAATTCGAACCAACAGGTTGATGCCTCGCCGTCGGCGGGTCTTTTGGTCAAATATGCCGATGGTGTCGAGCCGCTCGCCTCCAATGGCCAGCCCCTCGCCGAGGTCATCATCGGTGAAAATCTTAACATCGGCTCAAACCTCGGCGAGGGCTGGGTTTCGCTGCGTTTCGATGAGAATCTACCGACCTATCGGGCCAACGGTTTTGCATCGCGATTGTCAGCCGATCCGCGAATCGAATCGGTGCGAGTCAACGCGATTATTCAGCCGGCAGCGGTTAAGTCGGCTGCACTAAAACCGGTTGCGGCCATCACCGCCGCGTCGCCGGTGCGTTCGCTGGCAGTCACTGATGCCTGGCAAGAAGACAAACCCACAACCGCTCAGGCTCAACTAACCTGGGCCGCGCCGGCCAAGTTATCAGGCGCTAAAATCGCTGGATACCAGGTTGAGATCAACGCGGGAAGAGCCTGGGAACTCGTTGCACGGTCAACTACGACCGAGCGGTCGGCAGTGATTTCGGCAGGTCTTAGGGCAGGTATCAACTATCAATTTAGAGTTCGCGCCGTGACTTATATCGGCCGAGTTCAGAAACTTGGGTTGCCTTCGTCGATAGTGCGAGCAACGTTTACAACAGCGCCAACAGCGCCAATTTTGGCCAGTGGAAACACAGCTTTCGGCAGCAGTTCGCCATCGTGGGTCGCTCAAAACAGCATTCAACATGGCGGCCTTTCGGTCAGCTATGTAGCAACGGCAAAGGCCACTGGTTTGCCAAGCAAGGTGTGCACCACCACATCAAACACATGCCAATTCAGTGGCCTTGTGAAGGGCATCACTTACTCGGTTCAGGTGAAGGCCACCAATGCTCGTGGCTCTGCGCTGAGCGAATCGACGGTTCGCCCCTTCGACACTCAATATGACAAGCAGTGGTATCTGAACACTCAGTGGGGCATCAATGCTCCGACCGCTTGGCAGACAACCATGGGCGCGCCTTCTCTGGTAGTGGCCGTGATCGACACGGGCATCACCTCTCACCCAGAACTAGACGCTAAAGTCGTGCCAGGGTATGACTTCGTCAGCGATGTGGCCTCGGCAAAAGACGGTGACGGATGGGATGCAAATGCCGCCGACCCAGGTGATGCCTACGACGGCGAGCCAAGTTCTTGGCATGGCACTCACGTGGCGGGCATCATTGCTGCGGCCAGCAACGCCGACGGAGTCACAGGTGTCGCGCCAAATGTTTTGATTCAACCCGTTCGAGTAATGGGCGCCGGAGGTGCAACCGAAGAAGACCTGATCGCCGCGATTCGTTGGTCGGCAGGTCTGGCTGTTGAGGGTGTTCCGAGTAACCCAACGCCTGCGCGAGTTATCAACATTTCCATGGGCACGCCTCGGTCGACTGGTTGCCGAAACTGGGATGGCACCGACGGCCCAACCGAGATTGCACTGATTGCAGCGAAAGAGGCCGGGGTAGTGGTTGTTACCGCTGCGGGAAACTCAAACCGCTCTGCAAACCTCTCGTATCCAGGTAACTGCGTGCCAACCATAAATGTTGGTGCGACTGGTTTTGACGGCGATCGAGCCTCCTACTCGAACTTCTCTACGCTGGCGAGCGATGGAAATTACTACGGCGTTGATATCTCGGCACCGGGCGGTGACAGCGCCGCTCCAATTGCCGGTTTCCCGGTTCACCGAGGAATGATTCTGTCGACAATGAACGACGGTAAAGATAAACCAGGCTTACCCAAATATGACTACGAAGAGGGCACCAGCATGGCTTCGCCCGTGGTCGCCGGTGTTGCAGCTCTGATGCTGTCAGTCAAGCCATCCATGGGCTTTGTGCAAGTCGTCGACATTATGCAAGAAACGGTTACGCCGTTCCCGGCGAACAGCAACTGTCAGGTTACTAGGCGATGTGGGGCAGGGATCGTAAATGCTGCGGCTGCACTAGCCGCGGTAGCAGCACTTCCTTAACTAGGCTTTGCCTATGTTCAGCAAAAAAAACTTTGCGTGGGTTGTCGCGTCGGTAACCTTTCTGGCGCTAATCAGCGCGGCAGCGTTTAGATCAACGACCTCAATTATGTTCGAACCACTCGAGGGCGAATTTGGCTGGAGTCGCTCTGAGACATCCGCTGCTGTCGCAATTAACTTGGTCGTTTATGGTCTCACGGCCCCATTTGCGGCAACGTTGATGGAACGATTTTCGCCGCGCAAGGTTGCCACCTTTGCGCTGGCTCTGGTGTCGGCGGGAACCGCTCTTACGCTAACCATGACCGAAAGCTGGCAGCTCTCACTTTATTGGGGCGCATTTGTTGGCGTTGGTACCGGCTGTCTTGCTTTGGTGTTTGCTTCGTTGGTGGCGAACCGATGGTTCACTAAGCGCCGCGGCTTGATCACGGGCATATTTTCTGCAGCTTATGCGACCGGTCAACTAATCTTTTTGCCGGCTCTCGGCGCGTTGGTAATGGTTGAGGGTTGGCGCTCGGCGTCTCTGGTGGTCGCAGTTTTTGCTGCCGCGATCATCCCGGTATTTCTGCTCGGATTTAGAAATTCGCCGGCTGACATTGGTGCCGAGCCGTTCGGTGGAGTTTCAAATGAACCAACCGGCAAAGCCGCGCCTCGAACAGCAATCGCCACCCTGCGGGTGCTTTTAGAGAGCTTTAGAAAACCGGCATTCTGGGTTTTGGCCGGAACCTTTTTCGTTTGTGGTTGGACAACGAATGGGCTGATCGGCGCGCACTTTATACCGGCAGCGCACGACCACGGAATGCCGATGGGAACTGCGGCAGGGCTTTTGGCGCTGGTCGGCATTTTCGACTTCGTTGGCACAATCCTGTCTGGTTGGTTGACCGACCGGGTGAACCCGATTTGGTTGTTGGTTTTTTACTATGGGCTGCGAGGTCTTGCGCTTTTCACAGTGCCGTTTGTGCTTGGGCCAACGGTAGAACTGCCACTGATGTTTTTCGTGGTTTTCTATGGTCTGGATTGGATAGCCACTGTGCCTCCGACAATCGAGCTTTGTCGCAAATATTTTGGAATCAATCAAGCGCCAACGGTTTATGGCTGGGTGTTTGCAGCGCACATGGTTGGCGCCGCCATCGCTGCAGGGTTTGCCGGCGCTATTCGAGAAATGCAGGGGAGCTACTTTGTGGCGTGGATTACTGCAGCTGTGCTGTGCATTGTTGCCGCGGGTGCCGTTCTAATTCTTCGCAAAATCAAAGCGCCATTTGTGCCAGCTTCCGCTTGACAGGTAGTGTCTTCGGCTTAAAAGAAAAAACCTCGGTCAAACCGAGGTTTTATTCTTGCTGGTGCGGAAGGTGGGACTTGAACCCACACGTCTCTCAACGCTAGAACCTAAATCTAGTGCGTCTGCCAATTTCGCCACTCCCGCGTGCCTGATTAGTTTACACAAAAATCTAGGCTGTGCATAACTCAGGCGTGAGCTAGCCAAATTTGCCATCATTTCAAGCGAGATGAGGTGAGCGTATGTCGTCAATGGTCGAAAACTTAGTTTCGCGAGCAAGATCTGCCGCGGTGCTTGACGAACTCGCGGTCGACGTGGCCATCGATAAAGCTGTCGATGCCGTTCTCGAATCGGGAGCCGTCGAGGCGCTCGAGGAGGAGACTGTTCGTCACGAAATGAATCAACGCCTATTTGGTTTTGGTGCACTTCAAAACCTGATTGATGATTCTTCGATCGAAGAGATCTGGATCAATTCTCCGGGCAAGGTTTTCGTTGCCGTAGGAGGCAGATCTAGGCAGATTGATCTAAATCTCACACAGTTTGAGCTTGAATCGATAGTTGAGCGCATGCTTAGACCGACCGGTCGCAGGCTAGATCGTTCGTCGCCATTCGTCGACGCCT
>JBEGKM010000030.1:0-8367 GCA_041184065.1 Actinomycetota bacterium | reverse complement strand
AACAGATGCAAAGCACCGTGGCAAAACTCGAAGAAGAGCGCACCAAGCAGTTCTCGAGCATTCAGCAGCAGGTTCAAAACGTAGTCGAGTCAAACGAGAACGTGCGAAAGCAGGCTCAGTCGCTCTCGCAGGCCCTTTCGTCGAATTCACTGCGTGGAGTGTGGGGCGAGACCCAGCTTCGTAAATTGGTCGAGCTTGCCGGGCTGATCAAACACGCCGATTTTGACGAACAAGCAACCATTTCAACCGACGGCGGTTCTGGCCGCGCCGACATGGTCATCAACCTGCCGGGCGGCAAGTCGCTGGCGATCGACTCGAAGGTGCCATTCAACTCTTATCAAGAGGCATCGACCATTTCAGAGATTGCCAGCGGCGAAGAACTTGCCCGCCGAAAGCGCCTGCTTGAAGAACACGTAAAAGCGGTCAAGGGCCACATTGATGCTTTGGGCTCGAAAGGCTACTGGACAGGCCTAAACGCTAGCCCCGACTTTGTGATTGCATTCGTGCCAAGCGAGTCGCTTTTATCGGCGGCCCTCGATGCCGACCCCGGGCTTCTCGAATATGCCTTCAAAAAGAACGTTGCCCTGGCCTCACCAGTCAGCCTCTTCTCGGTTCTCAAGACCATCAACTACATCTGGCGCCAAAATGCCGACGAGACCTCGGTGCGCAGCATGATCAAACTTGGCAAAGAACTTTACGAACGCATCAGCACTGTTGCCAATCACGCCGACAAACTCGGGCGTTCGATTATGTCAACCGTCAAGGATTACAACACCTTTGCCTCTAGCCTCGAGAGCCGCGTTCTGGTAACTGCGCGCAAGCTAAACGACCTCGACGAAAACACGTTGGGAACCGAAGAAATCATCACTCCGCGAGAAATCGAAGCTGGCCCCCAGTCTTTGACCGCAAGCGAATTGACCATTGAAAGCGCAATCGACGAAACAAAGAATTAATCCGTTTGGCAACCTGGAAACATTTTCTAGACTTCCAAATCGGTATACTTTTTGAAGCGCTCGACAAAGGTGTTTGCAGCCGAAGTAATCCGAAATCTTCTAGGTTCGGCCATCATCAAAAGCATTCGAGGAGTTCTGCATGTCTGTTGTTAATAACGGTGCACCCATCGTCACACTCACCCCAGCTCCAACACTTGACCGCACCTACTATGTGAGCAACCTCATTGAAGGTGGCGTGAACCGCGCAGACGGAGTTGCTGAAGAGCTAGCCGGCAAAGGTATCAACGTAACCAAGGGGCTGATTCTTGCTGGCATCGACGCTCCTGGCGTTATTCCAATCGGCAACGCAGACCCAGGTGTTCTTGATCGCACCGGTCACGCAAAGACTCTGATTCCACTCTGGATCGACGGCACCCTTCGCGTGTCGACCACGATGGTGATTCATAACGGCGCAACCACCAAGGTAAACGAGGCTCCTCGCCCACTGAGCGAAGAAGACTGGGCAGCAGTTGTTGAGTTGACCATTAAGACCGTGCGCGAAAACGGCGCAAAGTGGCTCGTCATCGCTGGTGCGCTTCCGGTTTACAAAAGCTCAGGCGAATACGTTGACCTTCAGCCAATTTTCGACGCCATGAAAAAGATGGACGTGCGCGTAGCGCTAGACACTTCGGGCGAACCACTTCAGTTCTGGGCTCGCAAGGGCGCCGCAAACATTATGAAGCCAAACGCCGAAGAGCTAGCCTCTGCCGTGGGTCGCACATTGAACACTGTTGGCGACGTCATTGATGCGGCGCGTGAGCTTTGCGCCCACGGTGTTGAGTGCGTGCTTGCCAGCCTTGGCGCAGACGGCATGGTCGCCGTTACCTCAGAACACGCTTGGGCAGCTCGCACACCACCGGTAAAGGTCATCAACACCGTTGGCGCAGGCGATGCAACTCTCGCAGGCTTTTTGTCTGCAGTGGTCAGCAACCCGGTAGCAGATGGAGACAACCACTTTGGCGTTGGCTTCGATGTGCCTCACGGCGTCTCGGCCGCAGTGCAGTGGGGGGCTGTTGCTGTTACCCAGGCAACCTCGGGCCTTGAAAACCTAGACCACATGCCACCAGCGATTTTGACCGACAACCCAGACCGCAACGCGCTGCTTGAAGAGCCAGCTGTCGGCTAACCAGTCAAATTTAAATTTGAATCGTGCCTCGCTCTAGTAGCGAGGCACTTTCATTTCTGCAACAAAGGCTTCGCCCAGTTTGCTGTCGAGAATAAAACTCTGAATCTCGAGGTGCTCTTCAAATTCGCGCACTCCCCTAACCAAAACTCCATCGGTTATTCCAGTCAAAACGAACACAAAGTTCTCGCCCGAAACCAAGTCATTCAGCTCAAACTTGCGCTCGAGGTCGTATTCAGCCAAGAGCGCTTTTTCAATTTGGTCTGGCGTCTGAGGTGCGAAACGCGCCTGCATAAACCCACCGAGCACCTGAACCGCAACTGCGGTAACTACGCCTTCGGGTGAACCGCCAACGCCAAGAAGTAAGTCAACTCCGCTGTCTGGGGTTGCCGCGGCAACAGCCATCGCAATGTCGCCCTCGTCAAAGCGAACCCAAGTCGCCCCAGCCTCTTCGACCTGCGCAATCACTTCAAAATTTCGCGCCTTGTTGATTACCGCAACGCGAACATCCGTCACCGGCTTTTCCAATGCAATCGCCAACGCCTTGATGTTGTCGGCAACACTTGCATCTATGTCAAGCACTCCCCTGCCGACCGAGGTCGAAATGATTTTCTTCATGTAATAAACCTCGGATGACTCCAGCATTGTGCCTCGCTCAGCAGCCGCCATTACGGCAACCGCTCCGGCAGTTCCTGCGGCAGCCAAGGCGGTGCCATCTACGGGGTCGACGGCTATGTCCCACTCGAGAGCTTGACCTTGACCAATCATCTCGCCGTTATAAAGCATCGGGGCGGCATCTTTTTCACCCTCGCCGATCACAACGATGCCGCCAAAATCAGCGCCCATGAGAGAGGTTCTCATCGCATCTACGGCCGCTCGATCAACCTCTAGCTTGTCGCCACCACCCACGTGCACCCAGCTCGCTGCGGTTGCAGCCACGGTTGCCGCCAGAATATCAATGGCCGGCCGATTGGCGTTGTGCAAAGTCATGGGGCCTTTCGTGCAACCTTCAGGCGGAGCAACCCGCATCCTTGCTAACATCATAGGTAAGTCGCCGACGGAGTCGCCTAAATCCCCATCTAATTAGGAGAACTGCTATGCCTGTAGCATCACCAGACCAATACCTAGAAATGCTTGACCGCGCCAAGAAGGGTGGCTTTGCCTACCCAGCCATCAACGTTTCTAGCTCACAGACTCTTAACGCGGCTCTTGCCGGTCTTGCCGAAGCCGGCTCAGACGGCATCATCCAGGTAACCACCGGCGGTGGCGACTACTGGTCTGGCCCAACCATCAAGAAGATGGCATCTGGCGCAGCAGCAATGGCCGCATTCGCTCGTGAGGCAGCCAAGAACTACGGCATCACCGTCGCCCTACACACCGACCACTGCGCAAAGCACCAGCTTGACGAATTCGTTCGCCCACTGATCGCACTTTCACAGGAGCGCGTAAAGGCTGGCCAGGACCCACTATTCAACTCACACATGTGGGACGGCTCAGCTGTTCCAATGGGTGAAAACCTAATCATCGCCAAAGAGATGCTGGCTCTTACCAAGAACATCGGTGCGGTCCTAGAAATCGAAGTCGGCGTTGTTGGCGGCGAAGAAGACGGCGTTGAGGGCGGCATGGGTGAGCACCTTTACACCACCCCTGAAGACGGTTTGCTGACCGCAGAAGCACTTGGTCTTGGCGAAAATGGCCGCTACATGGTTGCTCTAACCTTCGGCAATGTGCACGGTGTCTACAAGCCAGGCAACGTAAAGCTTCGCCCTGAACTTCTTGGTGAAATTCAGGCTGCGGTTGGCGCAAAGTATGGAGTGGCCAAGCCGTTCGACCTAGTCTTCCACGGTGGCTCTGGCTCAACCGACCAAGAGATCGCTGACGCGGTTTCGCACGGTGTAATCAAGATGAACATCGACACCGACCTTCAGTATGCATTCACCCGCCCCATCGCAGGTCACATGTTGGCCAACTACGACGGCGTGCTCAAGATTGATGGCGAAGTCGGCAACAAGAAGCACTACGACCCACGTGCATGGGGCAAAGTCGGCGAGGCCGGCATGGCAGCTCGCGTGGTTGAGGCTGCTCAGCAGCTTGGCTCAGCTGGCAAGTCACAGGGCTAATCGCCTAAAGTTCTAAACATGAACGCAAGAAGCCCGTTGTATGACAACGGGCTTCTTCGCTTTAAGGGCGACTACCTTGACGGCGAAATGCACGGCTACTGGGAGTTCTATCGAAAAGATGGTTCACTCATGCGCTCGGGCACATTTGAGCGGGGCGTTCAAGTCGCAACCTGGAAGACCTTTGATCGCCACGGCAACCTCGTAAAGGAAACGCAGTTTAAGAACGCTTAACCTTGTTGCTCACGTCGGTACCGGCAGCCTTGAGCTCTTTGCGAAGTTCAGCCGGCAGCGAGAACTGAACATCCTCTTCGGCGGTCTGAACTGTGCGCACATCGCCAAACCCGCGCTGGGCTAGGTGATTGAGAACCTCATCAACCAATTCTTCGGGAACCGAAGCGCCAGATGAAACGCCTACGGTTTCGACTCCATCAAACCAAGCCTCATCGATCTCACTTGCAAAATCAACTCGGTAAGCAGCCTTAGCGCCAGCCTCTAGCGCAACTTCAACAAGTCGAACGGTGTTTGATGAATTTGCAGAACCGACCACGATGACCAAATCTGATCCAGCGCCGACTTTCTTGATGGCCACTTGACGATTTTGCGTGGCATAACAGATGTCGTCGCTTGGCGGGTTCTGCAGGGTTGGGTGCTTCTCGCGCAGCTTTAGAACGGTCTCCATGGTTTCGTCAACCGAGAGGGTTGTTTGCGAAAGCCAGATCAACTTTTTGGGGTCGCGAACCTTGGCGGCGGCGATCGAGTCATCTTTGTCGATGATTTGAACCACATCAGGAGCTTCACCTGCGGTGCCCTCGACCTCTTCGTGACCTTCGTGACCAATCAGCAGAATGTCATAATCTTCGGCTGCAAAACGCTGAACCTCTCGGTGCACCTTGGTAACCAGAGGGCAGGTTGCATCGATGGTGTTTAGGCCGCGAGCCTCGGCAGCGGCAACAACTGCAGGCGAAACGCCGTGAGCCGAAAAAACCAGAACCGAACCGGTTGGCACTTCGTCGACTTCATCAACAAAGATTGCGCCGCGTTTCTCGAGCGAAGAGACAACGTGCTTGTTGTGAACAATCTGCTTGCGCACATAAACCGGTGAGCCATAGTGGTCAAGCGCCTTTTCAACGGCGATAACCGCACGGTCAACTCCCGCGCAATAGCCGCGAGGCGCAGCAAGCAAAACCTTCTTGCCTAGGGCTACTGGAACGGCTTGTTGTCCGTGGGTCGCGGTATCCTTGAAATCAGTCACCCCTCAATGATAAACGCGTCACTTGATGGATTGCGGTGGCCGAAACCGGAGGACCGATGAGCGAGTTTGAAACCGCCGCCGACTCTAAGGTTTCATCAGAACTTAGCCCTTGGCCAGTCTCGCGCCTTTCGGCCACCCTCAAAGACTGGATAGAACGCCTTGGCTACCTTTGGATCGAGGGCGAACTAGCCTCGATTAAGCTCGGCGCCACGAACATGTTTGGTGAACTGCGTGATCTTCAACAAGAAAATAGCGTATCGATTCACGCTTGGAGCGTCGCGAAGATTCCGGGCGACCTAAAGCAAGGCGACCGGGTGCTTGCCCTCATCAAGCCTGCGTTTTGGCCAAAGGGCGGCAAACTCACCATGCAGGTTCTCGAAATGCGCAAAGTGGGTCTCGGCGAACTTCTTGAGCGCATCGAGCGGCTGAGGATTCAGCTGACCGTCGAGGGCCTAACCTCGATTGAACGCAAACAACCGCTGCCGTTTTTACCAAACAAAATTGGCTTGATCACGGGCAAAGACTCTGACGCCGAAAAAGACGTTCTGCAAAATGCAAAACTCCGTTGGCCAGACGTTTCTTTTCGGGTAATTCACACCTTGGTTCAAGGCGACAAAGCCGCACCCGAGGTAATCGCAGCGATTAAGGCTCTCGATGCTGATCCAGAAGTCGATGTCATCATCATCGCGCGAGGCGGCGGTTCGTTCCTTGACCTGATGGTTTTCAGCGACGAGGCTCTGGTTCGCGCTGCTGCGGCTGCAACCACTCCAATTGTCTCGGCCATCGGCCACGAAGCGGACCGCCCGGTCCTCGACGACGTGGCCGATCTTCGTGCATCAACGCCAACCGACGCGGCCAAGCGGGTCGTTCCTGACGTCGTTGAAGAACGCCACAAGCTCGAGCAACTTCGCCAGCGCTTGTTTATGCGAGTAGATGGCTATGTTGAGAACCAGGTCGCCATGATCAATCAGATTCGAAGTCGCCCAATTCTGGCAAACCCTTTCACCTTTATCGACGAAAAGCAGATTGACCTTGATCGCTGGCTGACCAGCATCCGGGCAAATTTGAAAATCGTGATCGACCGCGAAGAGCTGCAACTAACCCACCTAAAGCAGCAGGTTCGCTCGCTTTCACCGCAATCAACACTAGATCGCGGTTATTCGGTGGTTCGAGACGACATGGGGCGTGTGATTGCCGACGCAAGCTCGATCAAGGGCGGTCAAAAGCTTCGAGTTCGTCTTGCGAAAGGCGAAATCGGTGTTACCGCTGACTAAAGATTTACTAACCCGAAACCATCTCAAAGCCCCAACAAATTAGACTGGAAGACACAATGAGCGCAGAAAAGGCAGCCGCCAAGGCCAACGCAGATGTAGTCGCAATGAGCTACGAGCAAGCTCGCGACGAGCTAATCAAAGTGGTTTCTGAGCTCGAAGCCGGATCTGTCTCGCTCGAAGCATCGCTTAGCCTTTGGGAGCGGGGCGAAGCCCTCGCAACTCAATGTGAAAACTGGTTGTCGGGCGCTCGAAAGCGCCTTGATGATGCACTAAAAACCAAGAAGGCCGAGGGCAAGTAATTTGAGCGAGGACTCAGCAGCAAAGCACCGCGCAAAACAGACTCTGCGCAACTTGGTTTTGTCGCTGATCGCGTGCTTGGGTCTCGTTTTGGCAATCGTGTTGATTGTGCCCAGAGACGACAGCAACCGCATTCAGCCGGTTGATTACAAAGCCGCAGCTTCTCAGGCCGCTAGCGCAAGTGGCGAATTGATTCTGGCCCCTGAACTACCTCAAGGATGGTGGGCCAACCGCACCAACTGGGTGGCCAACCCAGCAGACGGCGTTGCCTACTGGAAAGTAGGGTTTGTGGGACCTAAGAACCAGTGGATTGGCATGACTCAGGCCTTTGACACCAATCCAACCTGGATTGCCCTGCTTAGCAAAAATTACATGCCTAACACAGACTCGAAAGTTGGATTCGAAAACTGGACAAAGTGGGCTTTAGCAGAGGGATCCGACGGTGAAAAAACCCTTTGGACTCTCGAGCGGGACGGCAATTTGGTTGCCCTGACCGGTTCTGGCACAGAGGAAGAATTTGGAGCATTGGCAACCTCGATTGAAACGGAGTTGAACCGATGAGCGATCGCCCAAAAACCCCGCGCGAAGCCTGGCAGGCGATGATTGACGGCAATCAACGGTTCGTGTCTGGCGACTTGGCACACCCACGGCAAGACATCGACCACCGCGAAAAATTGGCAGAAAAACAAACGCCTTTTGCCGCGCTCTTCGGCTGCGCAGATTCACGCCTGTCTGCTGAAATCATCTTCGATGTAGGCCTGGGCGACCTCTTTGTGGTTCGAAATGCCGGGCAGGTAATTGCCGAAACCATTCTGGGCTCACTTGAATATGCGGTCGAGGTTCTGGGTGTTCCTGTAATTCTGGTTCTTGGGCACGACGAATGCGGAGCCATTAGGGCAACCATCGATGCCACCGAGGGAAATCTCAACTCGCAGGGAGAGTTCATTCACAATTTGGTCGAACGAATTCGGCCAACCGTTGAAGCCGCAAACCTTGCCGGAAAGCACGAAATCGATGACATCACCGAACTGCACGTTCAAGACACCATCAACGAGCTGCTTACTCGCAGCACGTTGATAGCCAACGCTGTAAAAGCGGGTAAATTGGCTGTTGTAGGCGCTAACTACAAGCTCACTCTTGGCGAGGTTCACCCAATCGTTTCAGTTGGCGACATCAACTAAGTTTCAAGCAGCGCAAAACCAAGATCAAAGGAAATTCAACGTGGAATACCGCATCGAACACGACACCATGGGCGAAGTAAAAGTGCCTGTGAACGCTCTATACCGCGCACAGACCCAACGTGCCGTTG
>JBEGKM010000029.1:0-8409 GCA_041184065.1 Actinomycetota bacterium | reverse complement strand
GAGCGTCTTTGACTTCAACACCGATTGAGAGCCGTCTCCCCAGATGATGCGCTGTGCTGAGTTGCCGCGCAGCCGGAGCGAGACTTGGTCTTTCGTCTTCGCATCGATCGAAGCAACTTTTAAAAAGATTGCGTTGGGCAGGGCCAATAGAACATCCATTGCCGCTTCGAATTCGCGACTGCTCTTTGGGTCACCAGAGATGGCCATGCTCGGATACTTATCGTCACCACTTGCTTTGCCGACTCGAACCCCTGCCGGGTCATAAAGGTAGTTGGTTCCACCAACATTTACGATGACAATCGGCTGACGTTCAACGATATGAACCCTGAGAGTGTGCGGCGGCAAGCTGATCACCGAGAAGCTCTCTATCAGCTGAAAACCCTTGAGATCTTCGGCGATGCTGTTCGCGTTGACCATCGGCAAAGGCGTGCCCACCTGGTCTGCCAACGCTTTGGTTAGCGCCTTCACCGGAATGCGACTGTTGCCAGTTACTCGGACAGTCTCGACCGCAAGTATTGGAGTGAACATTGTTGCTCCGACAACTAAAAACAATGACCCGAAAGAGGCAACCACGGTCAAAATGACCGCGCGACGACGTCGGGAGTATGAGGCAAACCGCTTGGCCTCGGGTGAAAGTCGATTCAGGAACAGCGCCGTGCGCTTGGAAGGTCCCTTTGATTTTTGCGACTTGCCGGGTGCAGCTTTTGCGGCTCTGACTTTGGAAAGCTTGGTAACTGTTGCGCCCGTTGGTGATGCAAAATTGGGGTTTCTCGAAACCGCAGCCACCTGCTTGCTCTTTTTCGCGCGAGGCACCTTAGCTCCGGGTGCGCCCGGTAGCCCCGCCGCCGCTTTGGGCCGCGAGCCCGCTGAACCGGTCGGTCGCTTCACTACTTTTCTAGAGCCTCAAGCAGCTCGGGAACCATGCGATAAATGTCTCCACAACCCATGGTCATGATGAAGTCGCCGCTCGAGGCCAGTTGCGCCGCAACTGCGGGAACGTTTTGCCATAGTGGCACGTAGTGCACCTGTGAAGAGTCGTGGAACGCCTCAGAAACAAGTGCTCCGGTTACTCCTGGCTCAGGATCCTCGCGCGCCGCATAAATGTCGAGAACGACAACTTGGTCGCTTGCCGACAGGGCTTCCGCAAATTCCTTGGCCATCAGGCGAGTACGACTGTACAGGTGTGGCTGAAAAACGGTGATCAAGCGTCCGTCGCCAACCACTGCGCGGGCTGCTTTGATCGCGGCAGAAACCTCGGTTGGGTGGTGTGCAAAGTCGTCGTAAACCCTCACGCCTCTGCGCTCACCGTGTAGCTGGAAGCGGCGTTCAGTGCCGCCGAAGGTAGCGATTCCCGCGAGCGACTTAGACGGGTCATAACCAAGGCCCACCAAAACGGAGAACGCGCCAGCGGCGTTGATTGCGTTGTGCTCCCCCGGAACATGGAGTTCGGCCCTGAATTGCTGACCCTGGTATTCGAGGGCGAATGAAACCCTCGCGCCAGAAGCGTCGACATCAAAAAGGCGCACATCCGCCTCTGAATCTTGCCCAAAAGAAATTACCCGCTTGCCACTGATGAGCTTAGAAACTCGAACAGCTCCCGGGTCATCTGAGCTAATTGCTACAAACTCCTTGGCTCCAGAGGCGAATCTACCGAACTCGGCTTCGAAGGCTTCTTCACTGCCGTAGTGGTCGAGGTGGTCGGCGTCGACATTTGTAATTAGAGCAACTGCCGTGTCGTAGTGCAGGAATGAGCCATCCGACTCATCTGCTTCAATGACGAACAGGTCACCGGAACCACTGGCCGAAGAAGCATTGAGCGAGGCAATCACGCCTCCGTTTACGAAGCTTGGATCCTCGCCCATAGCTAGCAAACCGGTGATGATCATTCCAGTGCTCGTGGTCTTGCCATGTGCACCAGCCACGGCAATCACGCGTCGTTTTGATGTTAGGTAGGCAAGTGCTTGCGAACGGTGAATGACCGGTATGCCACGCTCTTTTGCCAGAAGGTATTCGGGATTCGTTGGCCAGAGAGCTGAAGTCACAACTACCGTGTCAGGGGTACCAAGATGGGAGGCGTCGTGACCGATGAATATTTCGGCGCCAAGTTCTCGAAGTGCAGCGACGGCGGCGGTGTCGCGCAAATCGCTCCCGGTAACCTTGTGCCCCATTCCCAGCAAGATTCGAGCAATTCCACTCATTCCAGACCCACCGATGCCAACAAAGTGCACGGTGCCCAGCTCTGCTGGCACTTGTTGGGTGAAATCTGGCTTGATCATATTGTTCCTTTTCGTCTATAGAAGACTAGGTGAAGCCCTGGCCTATCGACCCGACAACACGCCTGAAACGAGAGCCAACAGCCTCGAGGTGCCGTCAGCGATTCCCGCCGACCTGGCAGCAGCCGACATTTCGTTTAGCCGCTTGGTATTGGAAACCAAGGCCACTAAATCCTGGCTCACATATTCCGGCGTGAAGTCTCGATCTTCGACCATTACTCCGCCACCGGCAGCAATTACATCGCTGACATTAAAGCTTTGTTCGCCGTTGCCAATCGGGTAAGGCACGTATGCGGCCGGCAAGCCGACGGCAGTAAATTCACTCACGGTCGAGGAACCGGCTCGAGACACCGCAAAATCGCTGGCCAAAATAGCTAGGTCCATTCGATCGCAATAACTAATTCGAACGTAGTCCGAAGTACTGACCGGCTCGAGATCAGACCGGCCACCAACGATGTGCAGAACCTGAATGCCTGCGGCCGAGAGGACTGTGCGCGATTGCTCAACGGTTTCGTTAATTCGTTTTGCACCCAGCGACCCACCGGTCACCAAGAGAGTCGTTGAGTCTGGCGCTAGACCAAAAAACTTGCGGGCATTTGCCTTAGCCGCTGCCAGGTCTGGCGAGCCCGCCATCGAATCGATCAGGATTTCAATTTCTCTGCGCAGCGGCATACCCACCAGGTGGGCTTTGGGCAAAGGCGTGAGAGCGAAGGCAACACCAACGGCGGCCGCCGATTTAGCTCCAAGCTTGTTGGCCCAGCCCGGCAATGCGTTTGCCTCATGCACAACCGATGGAATTCCAAGTTGACGCGCTGCAATGTAGGCAGGAGCGCTCGCGTATCCGCCAAATCCAACAACGATGTCAATCTTGTGAAGTTTCAAATAGCGTTTGACGGTCGAAATTGCTTTCAAGAAAGCGAATGGAAACCTGAGGGCATACGCGTTTAGTTTGCGCGGAAACGGAAGGCGCGCGACGGCCAGCAACTCGTATCCTCTGGCAGGCACCAGCTCGGTTTCTAGCCCCTCGGCCGTGCCAAGGGCCCAAACCTGATTCGAAGAATCTTCGGCACTGATGGCATCTGCGAGAGCCAGCAGCGGATTTACGTGGCCTGCAGTGCCCCCACCGGCGAGCAAAAAGTTTGTCATCGAGTTGACCTGACTGGTCTGGTTACGGCTCTAACCCGCGAGGTTGGGCTCGCGTGATTTTCTCGTTCGATCGCCAAAACCAAGCCAATACCCATCAGCGATGACAGCAACGATGAACCACCGGCAGAAACGAATGGCAGCGGAACACCCAGCACTGGCAGAAGCCTCAAAACAACAGCTATATTCACCAAAGCCTGAAGGGTAATCCAGAGCATGACACCGGCTACCACATAGCGGCTGAAAAGATCTGAGGTGCGTCGGAGAATGTTGTTGAAACAAACCGCCATGAAAAGGAACATGCCGATAATGACCAGCGCGCCAATGAGACCTAGTTCTTCACCGATGATGGCAAAGATGAAGTCGTTTTCTACTTCGGGAATCCAACTCCACTTCATCTTGGACTCCCCCAGCCCTGCCCCAAAGATGCGACCAGCCGACAAGGCCCACATGCCGTGCTCAGACTGCCAGTTATAGCCGTTCGGGTCGGGTGCATTTGGATTCATCCAGGCCAAAATTCGACCGACTCGAGAAGATGAGCCGATGTTAATCGCCAAGGGAATTAGGACGACAAGAGCGGCAACAATGACGCCAATCAACCTGGTTGGCATGCCAGCCATAATCAACATTCCGACGTAAAACAAAAACATGATGATGACGGTTCCAAGGTCGCTACCGGCGATAACCAAGGCCATGCCAAGGCCACCCCAAAGTAGAGTCATCACCCACACTTTGCCGTCATAGAAATAGTCGGCACGTTGAGCCAGATAGAAGGCACCATAAAGAATTATTGCGATCTTGAGAAACTCGGATGGCTGAATCGAGAACAATCCAAAATCGAGCCAGTTTCGGTTTCCGTTGATTGACTTTCCAATGAAAAGCACCGCGAGCTGCGTTGCCAGAGCAAGTTGAAAGAAAATCTTGCTGCGTTTTTGCATTGTCGAAGTTGGTAACAAAGAAAACACTGATAAAAACCCAAAGCCAACCACGGCAAAAAAGAGTTGCTTCGCGCCGATCGTGAACGAGTTGTTGTTGGCCTTGAGCGAGTCAATCGAAGATGCCGATAGCACCATTACGATTCCGAAAACGGTTAGAAAAAGCGCTACGCCGAGAAGTCGATAAAAATGAATCGACTGAGCTTTGAAAACGCGGTTAGAAAAGTCACTCGCTTTTAGAAGCAAGGTTGAAGCCAAACGATTTGAGGTCTTAGAGGCGGTGGTTCGACGCATTATTTGTGCTCCCCGAGAATAAGTTTGACAGCTCTCGCGAATTGATTGCCGCGATCTGCATAGTCTTTGAATTGATCCATTGATGCCGCTGCGGGGGCCAGCAACACCACATCTCCAGAAACGGCGAGCTCAGCAGCCTTAGCCACCGCTTCGCTCATCACTGCAGAGTTTTCATCCGCGTTGATTTCAACCACTCGCGCGAGCGGAGCATTTTTGGATAGGGCTTCTAAAACAGCTTCACGGTCCTTGCCAATGACAATCGCTGCTGCGATTCGATCGGCATAGTCGGCAACCAATTGGCTTATGTCCACGCCCTTGAGCAGTCCTCCAACGATCCACACGACCCGCTCAAAAGAGTTAAGCGACGCAGCGGTCGCATGCGGGTTCGTAGCCTTCGAGTCATCAATCCACCTAATGCCATCTCTTTCGGCAACCAATTCGATGCGGTGCGCGTCAAGTCGAAAGTTTCGAATCGCATTCTTGATTTCATCTGGCTGCACACCGCAGGCACGGGCAATTGCGACGGCAGCTGCCGTGTTAGCCATTAGATGCGGCGTCAGCACGCCAATTTCAGCAAGGTCGTGAAGCGTTGCCACTTCGATTGCGCTGTTGGCGCGGTCGTCAAGAAAAGCTCGATCGCACAGAATCTCCTCGACAAATCCAACCTGACTTCGGCCAGGCATGCCGGTGGCGAATCCGATGGCTCTGGCACCTTCAATAACGTCGGCATTTTCAACCATTGACTCGGTCACCGAATCGTTGATGTTGTATACGCAAGCAATTTCGGTGTTTTCATAAATCTTGGCTTTTGCATCGCGATAGGACTCAAAGCTTCCGTGCCAGTCGAGGTGGTCATCGGCAAGGTTGAGCACGGCGCTAACCAGCGGTTGCATTTCTCCGAGATAGTGCAACTGAAAACTCGAGAGCTCAACTACTAAAGCGTCATAACCAATTTCGTCGCGAACCGCATCGAGAATCGGCGTTCCGATGTTTCCACAGGCCATTGCCCGGATGCCACCCGCATTGAGCATGGCTTCGACCAGCTGCACCGTTGTGGTCTTACCGTTGGTTCCGGTGATTGCGATCCATTTAGCCGGGCGGCCAACCTTGTCGCGCAAGCGCCAGGCCAGGTCGATGTCGACCCAAACGGCGATTTTTGCCGCTGCACACCAAGCCAGAATTGCATTTTCAGGTCGAACCCCAGGTGAGGTGATCAAAACTTCGGGAGCGTGCTTCTTTGCGGCCAAAAGCAATTCATCGGCGCTCACTCCAGTTACGTGCGGAACGCCAATCACGTCGAGAATGTCGAGCAAATCGGATTCGGCTTTTTCAGCAATCACCAATACATCCGCGCCAAGCTCGGCAAGAGTGTCAGCTACCGAGAAGCCCGAGACACCTAGCCCGAAAACGACAACGCGAAGGCCCTTCCAATCGGAATGCCAACTCGTTAGCGCACTTAGGTCTTTCATCTTGAGGACTTAGCCGTAGATCCATTCGATGTAGAACAGGCCAATGCCGCTCAGAACGCAGAGACCAGCGATGATCCAGAAGCGAACGACGACAGTGATTTGAGCCCAGCCCTTTAGTTCGAAGTGGTGGTGCAGCGGGCTCATCAAGAAGACACGCTTACCCGTTCCGGTCTTCCACTTGGTGAGCTTGAAGAAGACACGTTGAATAACCACCGAACCGGTGACGATCACGAAGATTCCACCGATCAGAACCAACAGCAATTCGGTACGAGAAAGAATCGCCAAAGCCGCCAATGCTCCACCGAGACCCAGCGAACCGGTGTCCCCCATAAAAATCTGCGCGGGCGAGGTGTTCCACCACAAGAAACCGGTTAGGGCTCCAACGATTGCCGATGCGACAACCGCAAGATCGAGTGGGTCGCGAACGTTATAGCAACTACTAAGGTTTTCAATCACCGAGCCACAAGCTTGGTTGAACTGCCAGAATCCAATAACCGCATAGGCACCAATGGCCATGATGGTTGAACCGGTTGCCAGGCCGTCAAGGCCATCGGCGATGTTCACACCGTTCGAAGCGCTTGCGACCATAAAGTAGATCCAGAGGATGAACAGGCCAACTCCAACGACCGAGCCAAACATCATCAGGTCAAGATTTGAATCACGAACCAACGAGATCTTGGTAGACGCCGGGGTCAAATTCTGCTCGTTTGGGAAGTTCAGTGCGAGAACGGCAAAAACAGTTGAGACAACTCCCTGCCCAGCGATCTTTGCCCAACCCGAGAGCCCTAAACTGCGCTGACGGTGGGTCTTGATGAAGTCATCGATGAAACCAACAATTCCGAGACCGACCAACATAAGCAAAACCAGAAGCGCCGAGGCGGTTGGGGTTTCAAAGTTGGCCAATTTGCCAACAAAATATCCCAAAACGGCCGCCACGATGATGACCACGCCGCCCATGGTTGGCGTTCCACGCTTGGTGTGGTGGCTTTGCGGTCCGTCATCTCTGATGAACTGGCCCCACTTTAGACGTCTGAATAACCAGATAAAGCCCGGTGTTGCCAAAAGAGTGAACGCCATGGCTACACCGCCGGCGAGCAAAATCGCTCTCATGAACGAACCTCCATTAATTTGTCTCCCAGATGTCTGAGATTTGCTGATTTCGATGACTTAACCAGCACTATGTCTCCGGGTTCAAGCATTTCACGAACAGCCTCTAAAGCCCGGTCAATCTCGTCAAAGAAAAGTGATTCGCCATCCCAAGAACCTTCGAGCACCGCTCCGCTGTGAATAAGTCGAGCACCCTCGCCAACGACCACCAGCTGATCGATGTTTAGTCTCACAACCACCCGACCAATTGCGTCGTGCTCGGTTCGTGATGCGTGGCCGAGCTCGGCCATTTCGCCCAACACGGCAATGGTTCGGCGGCCCGTTTTTCCGAGTTGAGCAAGGGTCTGCAAGGCAGCCCGAGTCGAGTCCGGGCTCGCGTTATAGGCATCGTTGATGACCGTGACGCCGTCCGACCGGTGTGACACCTGCATGCGCCAACGTTCGGCTAGTTCCATCGATTCGAGCGCTGCAATCGCCTCATCGCGATCTACGCCCAACTGGTCTGCAACAGACAAGCTGGCAAGCGCGTTCATCACGTGATGCTCGCCCAGAATCTTGAGCCTCACCTTAGAAATTTGGGCATCGGGCCAGTGCATTTCGAACGAGGTGCCGTCGATTGAAAGATTCAGGTCCGTCGCGCGATATTGCGAGTCTGAGGCTGTTCCAAAGCTGACCTTCTTGGCTCGATTTAGGTCGACCATGTCGCGCACGTAGCCGTCGTCGGCGTTGTAGACAAAAATATCGTTGTCGCTAAGTGCCGCCGGCAACTCAGCTTTGATTTTCGCCGTGGTTTCGATGCCACCGAATTCACCAACGTGGGCCAAACCGACTTTCAACACCACCCCGATGTCTGGCTTGGCGATGTCGGCTAGATACGCGATGCTGCCCAGCCCACCAGCACCCATTTCGACAACCAAGAATCGAGTGCCGCGGCTAGCCTTCAACATAGAAATCGGCGCTCCGACCTCGTTGTTGTATGACTCGATGGGCGCGATGGTATCTCCTGCGGTCGAGAGTATTTCGCGCAGCATGTTCTTGGTGGTGGTCTTTCCGTTTGAACCGGTTACACCGATAACCTTCAGGCCTCCGGCAGCAGACAGCACGCCCAAAACGTGCTTTGCCAGCAATCCAAGCGCTTCAACAACGTTAGGCACGACCAATTGCGGATGATCCGAAGCTTCTTCAACC
>JBEGKM010000028.1:0-8496 GCA_041184065.1 Actinomycetota bacterium | reverse complement strand
GAGAAAAGCATGTTCGATGCCGTCTAGGCCAACCAATAGCGGTGGCAATACGGCCGCCGGGCCATAACTGAAAGCCACAAACTGGCTCACCGAATCAAACAGCAGGTGCTCTTTGTTTGCCTGGATGAACCTTGCCCGGCCCGAGGTCTTTTGAATTACCAGTTGTCCATCGAGCAGGCGATCAACCTCGCGCATCGCGGTTGGCAGGCTGGTTCCGGCAAATTCGGCAAGGTGGCTGATCGAAAAAAGTTCGGTCGGATTCATGAAAAGTTCGGCCAAAATCAGGCCCTGGGCATCGCTTTTCAGCAGGGGAGATAACTTTGCGGCAGCAACTTTCATACGGCTTATTGTAAGTGCTGTTTATTGAAAATTACTAGGTCGATTTTTACCAACATCGGTTCTAAACTGATTTTCGATGTCGAATCTCGGCACCCACAAACCACGAGGATGTAGCAATGACTAAGCCAGTTGTTCTAATTGCCGAAGAGCTTTCGCCAGCGACCGTAGAGGCGCTTGGCCCAGACTTTGACGTTGTTAACGTTGACGGAACTGACCGCCCAGCGCTGCTTGCAGCACTTGCCAAGGCAGACGCCATCTTGGTTCGCTCGGCAACTCAGGTTGACGCCGAGGCAATCGCCTCAGCGCCAAAGCTAAAGGTTGTTGCTCGCGCCGGAGTTGGACTAGACAACGTAGACATCAAGGCTGCCACCGCCGCCGGTGTGATGGTTGTCAACGCACCAACCTCAAACGTCATTTCAGCAGCAGAACTTGCCATCTCACAGATGCTTGGCCTCGCTCGTCACATCCCAGATGCCAACCACTCGCTAAAGGCTGGCGAATGGAAGCGTTCGCAGTTCACCGGAACCGAGCTCTACGAGAAGACCGTGGGCATTGTTGGCCTTGGCCGCATCGGTGGATTGGTTGCCCAGCGACTAGCCGGCTTTGGTGTCGAACTCATCGGTTATGACCCATACATCACCCCTGCACGCGCCGAGCAGATGGGCGTAAAGCTAGCCACCCTCGACGAGGTCATGCAGCAGTCAGACTTCATCACCATTCACATTCCGAAGACCCCAGAGACCACCGGAATGATCTCGACCGCACAGTTTTCAATTGCCAAACCAAACCTTCGCATCGTCAACTGCTCACGCGGTGGAATCATCGATGAAGACGCGCTGTTCACCGCACTAAGCACCAACCAAATTGCCGGTGCCGGTCTAGACGTATTCGTTCAAGAGCCACCAAAGGGCAACCCGCTACTTGGTCTTAAGAACATCTTGGTCACCCCGCACCTGGGTGCCTCTACCGATGAAGCCCAAGAGAAGGCGGGTATCTCGGTTGCAAAGTCGGTTCGTTTGGCTCTTGCTGGCGACCTAGTGCCAGATGCAGTAAACGTTGCCGGCGGAAACATCGATGCTTCGGTCAAGCCGGGCATCAACCTAATCGAAAAACTTGGCCAGGTTCTGTTTGGCCTTTCGGGCGGCAACGTCACCGCAATCGAGGTTGAGGTTCGCGGTGAGATCGCGGTGCACGACGTTTCGGTTCTAAAGCTAGCTGGTCTAAAGGGCTTCTTCCAGAACGCGGTTACCGAGCAGGTTTCATACGTGAACGCGCCTTTGATGGCCGACCAGCGCGGCATCGATGTCAAGCTGACCGTTGACACCAACTCAGATGAGTACCGCAACGTGACCACCATCAAGGCAACCCTTGCCGATGGCACCGCCGCATCGGTTTCGGGAACCGTCATCGGCCCGAAGCTGCACCAGAAGATCACCAACATCAACGGTTACGACGTTGAGTTGGCTCTTGCCGAGCACCTAGTGCTCATGGTTTACGGTGACCGTCCAGGCATCGTGGCAATCTATGGCAAGGCTTTTGCCGACGCCGGCATCAACATTGCCGCCATGCAGATTGCTCGCCAGCAAAAGGGTGGCAAGGCGCTTTCGGTTATCACCGTTGACTCACCGGTTGAGGCAAGCGTTCTTGAGAGCGTTCGCGTTGCGATCGAAGCCGACGTAATGAAGGCAATCGACATCAACGCCTAAGACCCTTATAAAAAACCCGCCTCATTTGCGAGGCGGGTTTTTTATGTTGGCCGAGGCCCAAACTAATTCTTAGAGGCTTGGGTCGAAAGATACTTCGCGACCAGAGCTGATCCAACCCATCGTGCCGTTGGCAACCGAAACGGCGTCGTAGCCCTGGCTCAAAAGATAATCGGCACCAGACTGGCTGCGAGCACCCGAGCGGCAGACCACAAGAATCTTTTCATCCTTAGGAATCAGGTGAAACTTGTCAGGCAACTGGCCAAGTGGAATGTGGTGCACGCCAGGCACGTGGCCATCGGCAAACTCATCGTCTTCGCGCACGTCAAGCACCCAAGCGCCGGTTTCTAGCTCTAGCGCTAGGTCTGAAATTGTAATCTCGTCGGCCATCAAAGGGTCCTTTCAAAAAGAGGCAGTACATTTCAAGTATGGATTCTTCTTACTGGGACGCAAAATTCGACACCGATGACTACATCTACACAACCGTCGTGAATCGCTTCGTCAAGGAATATTGCGAACCACTGATTGCCGCTCAACCCAAAGGCAAAATGATTGACCTTGCCGGGGGAGAGGGTCGAAACGCAATCTGGTTTAGCGAGCAGGGTTGGCAATCAGAGAACATCGACTGGTCGCGCAAGGCGCTATCTAAGTCGCTAAAACTGGCCGAAGAACGCGGTGTAGCCGAACTTCACTTTGCCCACGTCGCCGATGCGACCGGGTTCGAATCGGTGCTTACCCCGGTAGACATCGGTGTGGTTGCCTATTTGCAGGTGCCGCAGGCCAACCTTGCCGATGCGCTCGACACACTCACCGATAACATCCGAGTTGGTGGCCACCTGCTTGGGGTTTGGCACGCGTTTGAGAACCTCGCCGATGGCTATGGTGGGCCGCGCGATGCAGCGGTTTTGCCCTCGGTTGAAAGCTTGAAGCAAATTTGCGCCAATCTGCCACTCGAAATCGAAGTTCTAACCAATCGCGATGGTCAGGTGCAAACCAGAGATGGCCTTAAGCCCTCGATTACCGTGGTTCTTTTGGCCAAACGCCTCTAAACCGCCCAAAAACAGAGGCTCGATGCGAGTAAAGTTGAGAGCAATCAAAAGCACTTGGGAGCATCATCTTGACGCGTGAATACAAAATCGCAGTAATCGGTGGCGACGGCATTGGCCCAGAGGTCACTAGCATCGCCCTCGAGGCAATCAACCGTGCAACCGTGGGTTCTGGCGTCAGCTTCAAGACCACCGAGTTCGACCTTGGCGCTCGTCGCTATTTGGCCACTGGCGAAACCCTTAGCGATGCCGACATGGATGCCCTCAAGCAGAACGATGCCATTCTTTTGGGTGCCATCGGCGACCCTCGCGTGCCATCAGGTGTGCTCGAACGTCAGTTGCTGCTCAAACTACGTTTCTCTTTTGACCACTACGTGAACCTTCGCCCAACCAAGCTTTACCCGGGCGTGGTTAGCCCGCTTGCCGACCCGGGCAAGGTCGATTTTGTTGTAGTTCGCGAAGGCACCGAGGGCCCATACGTGGGCAACGGCGGCGCAATTCGTGTTGGCACCCCAGCCGAGGTGGCCAACGAGGTTTCGGTCAACACCGCCTATGGTGTCGAGCGACTAGTTCGCTATGCCTTCGAGCTTGCTTCGACCCGCGACCGCAAAAAGGTCACGTTGGTTCACAAGCACAACGTTTTGGTTCACGCCGGTTGGCTATGGCAGCGCACCGTCAACAAAGTGGCCGAAGAGTTTCCTGGCATCACCCACGACTACCTGCACATCGATGCGGCTACCATCTTCATGGTCACCGATCCAGCCCGCTTCGATGTGATCGTGACTGATAACCTATTCGGAGACATCATCACTGATCTAGCTGCTGCCATAGGTGGCGGCATTGGGCTCGGAGCCTCTGGAAACATCAATCCAGACGGAACCTTCCCGAGCATGTTCGAACCGGTACATGGTTCGGCCCCCGACATTGCAGGCAAAAACCTTGCCGACCCAACCGCGGCCATTCTGTCGGCCGCACTGTTGCTCAACCACCTCAAAAACCCGGTTGCCGCAGCTCGAATCGAAAATGCCGTTGCAGCCGACCTGGCTAGCCGCGGCACCAAAAAGCGTTCAACCACCGAGGTTGCCGAGAGCATTTTCGCTCTCCTATAGGCCCATTTAGGTTTCAAGAAAGAAGCAGATCATGGCTGATCTAGAGTTCAAAGTAACCCGCAACTCAAACCCGCTGCCTGCGGCCGAGCGTGAAGAAATTCTGAAGGCTCCGGTTTTTGGTGCCAAGTTGACCGACCACCAAGTCGTTTGCGTCTGGGAGAAAGACAAGGGCTGGGTTTCAGCCGAAGTCATTCCTTACGGCCCCATCATGATGGCTCCTTCGGCAGCGGTTTTGCACTACGGGCAAGAGATCTTCGAGGGCATCAAGGCCTATCGTCACCAAGACGGTTCCATCTGGACATTCCGCCCCGACGCAAATGCCAAGCGCCTTCAGCTTTCGGCTCGCCGCATGGCTTTGCCTGAGGTGCCGGTTGACCTGTTCGTTGAGTCGCTCAAGCAGCTCATCGCGGTCGACGGTGATTGGGTTCCAGAGCCGGTCAACGAAAAGACCCTCTACATTCGTCCCTTCGAAATCGCCGCCGAAGACTTTCTTGGTGTTCGTGCAGCGCAGCGCGCCGAATATCGCGTTATTGCCTCTCCGGTTGGCCCATACTTCACCGGTGGGCTAAAGCCGGTTACTATCTGGATCGCCCTTGATTCTTCGCGTGCTGGTAAGCACGGCACTGGAGAAGCAAAAACCGGCGGCAACTATGCGGCATCGCTGTTGGCGCAGACCGAAGGCTATGAGAACGGCTGCTCGCAGGTAATGTTCCTCGACGCAGAATCGGCAACCTACATTGAAGAGCTAGGCGGCATGAACCTGTTCTTCGTTTATAAAGACGGTCACGTTGCCACGCCTTCGCTCGATGGCACCATTCTTCGCGGCATCACCCGCGACTCGGTTTGCACCCTGATTCGCGATCGGGGCATCAACCTCGAAGAGCGCAAAATCACCTTGGATGAAGTTCGCGCGGGCATCAACTCTGGCGAGATCGTAGAAGTGTTCGCCTGCGGAACCGCGGCCGTGATCACACCAATCGGGCAGTTCAAGAGCAGGCTCGAGACCATTGGCTCTGCAGATTCAGAGCCTGGCGAGCTGACCGCAAGCCTTCGTGCCGAGCTAACCGGAATTCAGTATGGCACCGTGGCCGACCGCCACAACTGGCTAGTCAAGCTAGCTGACTAATGCGCGTTGCTCGATTTAGCCTGAACGGCGAACCTCGATTTGGCATCGTCGATGGCCCCGAGTTAGTTGTGCTTGCCGGTCACCCGCTGGTTGCCGGATACGAAACCACAGGCGATCGAGTGCCAATCAAAGAGGTCAAGCTGCTTGCGCCAAGCATTCCATCGAAGGTGGTTTGCGTTGGCAAAAACTATGCCGACCACGTTGCCGAAATGAACCTTTCAACCGAGGCCGAACCGACCCTGTTTTTAAAGCCGTCGTCATCGATTGTTGGCCCGGGCGATGCAATCGTTTTGCCAGCGCAGAGCCAGCAGGTCGACCTTGAGGTTGAGCTGGCAATCGTGATGGGCCAGATTGCCAAAAACGTCACCGAGGCAGACGCGCTGAATTATGTTTGGGGCTTCACCGTGGCAAACGATGTCACTGCACGCGACCTTCAGTTCAGCGACGACCAGTGGGCTCGCTCAAAGTCTTTTGACAGCTTCTGCCCGCTGGGCCCGTGGATCGAAACCGAATTTGTTCCAGAAGACCAGGTGCTCGAGAGTCGCGTCGATGGTGAGGTTCGTCAGAACTCGACCCTGACCCACATGCTGCACAAAGTGCCAAAGATTATTAGTTACATTAGCCAAAACATGACTCTGCTGCCTGGCGACGTGGTGCTCACTGGCACCCCAGCGGGAATTTCACCGATTCTTGCCGGCCAGATCGTCGAATGCGAAATCGAAGGCATCGGCACGCTGGTCAACCCGGTCGTCTAAATCTCGCTGTCGGTGGGTCGTTTAGACTTGGGCATTATGTCTTCTGTGATTACCGCACCTTTTTCAACCGCAACCGGCGCCGATGTGAAGGTGCGTTTTTGCCCTTCGCCAACCGGCACCCCGCACGTTGGTTTGATTCGCACCGCCCTCTTCAACTGGGCCTATGCCCGTCACACCGGTGGTTCGTTTTTGTTTCGAATCGAAGACACCGATGCCGAGCGCGACAGCGAAGAATCGTTTGACATGATTCTCGACGCTCTCGGTTGGCTTGGTTTGAACTGGGACGAAGGCGTGAACGTTGGTGGCCCAGCAGAGCCATACCGTCAGAGCGAGCGGAGCCACATTTATGTCGAGGTAATCGAGAAGCTAAAGGCATCTGGCCACATCTATGAAAGCTACTTGACCGGCGAAGAGATCGACGAGCGCAACAAGGCCGCCGGCCGCGCTGTTCAGCTTGGCTATGACAACTCTGAACGCGACCTAACCGAAGAGCAGCGTGCCGCATACCGCGCCGAGGGCCGCAGCCCGGCACTTCGCCTGCGCGTGCCCGAGGTTGACATCACCTTTACCGACCTGGTTCGTGGCGACATCACTTTTCCTGCCGGTTCGTTTCCCGACTTCGTCGTGGTTCGCCCAAACGGCCAGCCGCTCTACACCCTGGTCAACCCGGTTGACGACGCGCTAATGGGTGTCACCCACGTGCTTCGCGGCGAAGACCTGTTGTCTTCGACCCCTCGCCAGATTGCTCTCTACAACGCTATGTATGAAGCGGGCATCACTAAGTTCATCCCGCAGTTTGGTCACCTGCCATATGTGATGGGTGAGGGCAATAAAAAGCTTTCGAAGCGCGATCCAGAGTCGAACCTGTTCCACCACCGCGATCGTGGCTTTATTCCCGAGGGTCTGCTCAACTACCTAGCGCTGCTTGGTTGGGGCTTGAGCGCCGACCAAGACATTTTCACCCTTGATGAACTTGCCGCCGCCTTTGACGTGAAGAACGTGAACCCAAACCCGGCTCGCTTTGACCTAAAGAAGGCCGAGGCAATTAACGCTTCACACATTCGCCTGCTTTCAGCTGAAGAGTTCAAGTCACGCCTAATGCCATACCTTCAGAGCGCCGGCATTGTTGGTGCACAACTAACCGATCAGCAAGCGGCAATTTTGACCGCGGCTGCACCGCTAATTCAAGAGCGCCTTCAGGTGCTCAGCGAGGCGCCGGCGCTGCTCGGTTTCTTGTTCGTTGCCGCCGATCAGATTGTGATCGAGGATGACGCCAAGGCTGGCATGCCAGAGAACCTTGCCGAGGTGCTGAACGCTTCGATTGCTGCCCTCGAGCCAATTGCGGATGAAGAATTCAAAACCGAACCGGTTCAGGCTGCTTTGCAGACTGCGCTCATCGATGGCCTGGGCCTCAAGCCTCGCCTGGCATTTGGCCCGTTGCGCACCGGCATCTCTGGCCGCCGCATCTCTCCACCGCTGTTTGAGTCGATGGAAATTCTGGGTAAGGCCGAGACCATCGCCCGCCTAAAGTCGTTTGCTCAGACCGCCTAACAAGGCTAAGATTGAGAGTCGAGCCCTCGGGCTCTAAGCCAAATTGGGATATGGTGTAATTGGCAACACGAAGGTTTCTGGTTCCTTTGTTCTAGGTTCGAGTCCTGGTATCCCAGCTTTGAAAACGGTCCGATTAATCGGGCCGTTTTCGCGTTAACTGCAGATTTTGCAGGGCTCAGCTGCCAGACCCATGGGCCTAGAGTGAGGTGCTCTCGCCAGGTTTCAAGAACTCAAAGGTTCCGCCGCCGGCTTCGGTAACAGCCTGAATGCGCCCGTTGTTCATCTGGTGCCCTAGGTCGCTGAGGTGCACGTTGTGGGTTGCCATCGAGCGCTTTGGCTTTACCGCCGCCACGAAGTCCATCACCTCGCTGATTTTTAGCCATGGTGCCGAAGATGGGCAGGCCAACATTTCTACTGGGCAATCTGGCTGGGTAAAGCTGTCGCCGGGGTAGTAGAGCTTTGAGTTGATCATCACGCCGCAGTTTTGAATTAGCGGAATCGATCGGTGAATCTCGGCGTGCATGTCGCCAAAGAACTCGAGAGTGAATGCCCCGACGTTGTAAAAATCACCGTGGTGCACTGCCACGGTGTCGAATGCTGGGCGTGACTCGGCAAGGCGCCGGCACACTTCATCTGTGCCGTAAATCATCAAACCTGGGTTCAAAACCACGATTCTGTCGAGCTGTTCCTCGAAGCAGTGGTCGTCATGCATGTGTGTGAGCACCACGGCAAGCACACCCGTTTGGCCTTCGATGGGGCGGGTATAGACGCCCGGGTCGAGAATAATCTTGTCTTGCGATTCTTCGAGAACCAAACACGCGTGTTCAAGCTTTGTGATCTGCATAACTTCATTCTGCCAACAATGTG
>JBEGKM010000027.1:0-8574 GCA_041184065.1 Actinomycetota bacterium | reverse complement strand
CAACGGTGTTCGAATTCAGGTCAGCGGCATCGACCTGGTTCGCGACGAAGTTGGCACCTGGCGAGTTCTTGAAGACAACGTGCGTGTGCCATCGGGTGTTTCATACGTGATTTCAAACCGCCGAGTGATGGCGCAAACCCTGCCCGAGCTTTTTCAGCAGATGCGCATTCAACCGGTTGGCGAATACCCGAACAAGCTTTTGGCAGCGCTTCGGGCCGCGGCGCCGAGTGGCGTCGAAGACCCGGTGGTAGTTGTGCTAACCCCGGGTGTTTACAACAGTGCATATTTTGAGCACACATTGCTTGCCCGACTAATGGGCCTCGAGCTCGTCGAAGGCCGCGACCTGTTCTGCTCTGGCGGCAAGGTATACATGCGTACTACCGCTGGCGCTCGCCGAGTTGACGTAATCTATCGTCGTGTCGACGACGAGTTTCTTGACCCTCTCGCATTTAGAGCCGATTCGGTTCTTGGCCCACCTGGCCTGCTAACCGCGGCCCGCTTGGGCAACGTGACTTTGGCCAACGCGGTTGGCAACGGAGTAGCCGACGACAAGCTGGTTTATACCTACATGCCCGATCTGACCCGCTATTACCTAGGCGAGGACCCGATTGTTGAGAACGTGCAAACCTGGAGACTGGAAGAGAGAGCCAGTCTTGAGGAAGTGCTTGATCGACTAGATGAACTGGTGATCAAGCCGGTTGATGGTTCGGGCGGTAAGGGCCTTGTGGTTGGCCCGCGCGCTAGCCGAAAAGAGCTCGATGACCTGCGCAAAAAACTTCTCAAAGACCCACGCGGATGGATTGCTCAGCCGGTAATTCAGCTGTCAACCATTCCGACATTGGTCGAGGACGGTTTGCGCCCACGGCACGCCGACCTTCGCCCATTCGCAGTCAATGACGGAAATGACATTTGGGTTCTGCCCGGCGGTCTAACTCGAGTAGCTCTGCCGGAGGGCGAACTAGTCGTGAATTCGTCTCAGGGTGGCGGCTCAAAAGACACCTGGGTGGTAGGTGTGGAACGCGCTCAAGCCGTGCCGCTTGCCACTAACTCAAAGGTCTCTTCGATAGTGGCCGGTCAAACTGCAGCCGACTCGGGTTTTGGCCAGCAACAGCAAGACAACTCGGGAACTGGATTCAAGATTCAACAAGAACAACAACAGCAAGCAGTCGAAGGAGGCGCTCAGTAATGCTAAGTCGTATCGCAGAATCACTGTTCTGGATCGGCCGCTATGTGGAGCGAGCCGATGGCACAGCGCGCCTATTAGATGTGCACCTTCAACTATTGCTCGAAGACCCGTGGGTCGATGAAGACACGGCTTGCCGCTCGCTGCTGCAGGTGATTGGCTCAGACTCTGACTACCCACACCAACTCACACGCCAAGATTTGCTGAGCACGCTCTCGGTTGATCGCAACGAACCCAGCTCGATCGCATCGTCGCTAACCGCTGCCCGCGAGAACGCTCGCCGAGTGCGCGAGATTGTGTCGACCGAATTATGGGAGTGCCTAAACACCACACGTTCACGCATGCCACGCAAGGTCTCAATCGAACGTGCTCACGATTTCTTTGGCTGGGTTCGTGAGCGCACCGCACTTGCCGTTGGCATTGTTGAGTCATCAACCTCTCGGGATGAAGCTTGGACATTCTTTACGCTCGGTCGTTCGCTCGAGCGCGTAGATATGACGGCCAGATTGCTTGCGACCTCAGAGCTCACCGAGGCCAGCGGCCCATCGTGGACAACAATTCTCAGAAGCTGTGGCGCCTACGAAGCCTATTTGCGTACCTATCGAGGTGTGCCTTCGGCGACCAATGCTGCCGAGTTCCTGTTGCTCGATCGCATTTTTCCGCGGTCAGTTATTTTTGCCCTTAGCCGTGCCGAGCGTTGCCTGAGCGACCTGGCGCCAAGTGCTGACCGAGTTGGCGTGAGCGACGTTGCTCTTCGCCAACTCGGCCAGATTCGCACGAATCTGGAATATCGATCGGCTCCAGACATACTGGCAAATTTGACCGCCGAAATGACTGCGCTTCAAGGCGGCATCGGTGAAGTATCGGAAGCGATTCGAGCCAGGTATTTCCCCGTAAATGCCATGCCAAGTTGGATTGGTGAGGTCTCATGAGTCGCTATCGAATTGTTCACACCACCGGCTTTCGTTATGGCGGCCAAGCAGTAGCCTCATACAACGAAGCTCGCATGTTGCCCACCCGTGACAACTCGCAGCTGGTTTTTTCGACCAAACTCGACATTCATCCGCATGGCTCTAGCCACGAATATTTTGACTATTTCAAAACTCGAGCGGTCATGTTTGAGGTGCTCGAACCGCACAGCGAACTAACCATTACCTCGACCTCGGTGGTTGAGCTGCGACCCACTATCGGGGTCGAGCCTGGTTTAGGTTGGCAAGACCTCGAACCCGAGATTCGAAGCAGCCTAGAGCTAACCGATGCTGTTGCTCAGACACGACGCACTAATCCGCCGGCCGAGCTGGTTAGGTTCGCAAAAAAGACCGCGGCAAAGTCGACCCCTCACGAGACCGCGATGCAAATATGCCGCAAGGTTTTTTCAGACATGACTTATCAGCACGGCGTGACGGGCGTGAATTCGATCGCTTCCGAAGCTTGGTCTTCGAAGATCGGAGTCTGTCAGGATTACGCTCACATCACACTCGGCGCACTGCGCGCAGCAGGCATCCCGGCTAGATATGTTTCTGGGTATTTGCACCCATCGAAAGACCCAAAAGTTGGCGAAAAGGTGGTTGGCGAATCGCACGCTTGGGTTGAATGGTGGGCTGGAAGCTGGTTTGCATTTGACCCAACCAACGATGTTTATGCAGCCGATCGCCACGTTGTGGTTGGTAGGGCCCGTGACTATGACGACCTGGCACCGCTTCGTGGCGTATTCGCAGGGGCTGTTGATAGCGAACTATTCGTTTCGGTTGAAATCACCAAAGAGGCTTAGGTTGACGGCGGCTTTTGAAAGCTAAAGTTGCCCTATGACCGAACTGCCGCTAACTCGCACTTTCACCGATGCCAAGGGCATCGACATCACTTTTTACGAGTGGCCGGTGGCGCACCCAAAGGCAGTTGTGCAGATGGTGCATGGCCTTGGCGAGCACGCTCGCCGCTATGACCACGTGGCCGAAGCGCTAAACCGCGCCGGCTATTCGGTTTATGCAACCGATCACCGTGGCCACGGCCTAACCGGCTTGCGCATGCAGGCCGAGGGCACCATCAAACAGCAGGGCAACCTTGGCCCGGGCGGCATGGATGCGGTTTTCTCGAACGAGCGTCAGCTGAGCCACATCATCATTGAAGAAAACCCCGAAGAGCCAATAGTTTTGCTTGGTCACAGCTGGGGTTCGATGATTGCCCAGCGCGTGATCAGCAAGTTCTCTGATGACTACGATGCACTGGTGCTGAGCGGTTCGACTCTGCTTTTGCCAGGCATTATGCCAAGCTCGGGATTCAACAAGAAGTGGGCCAAAGAGGCCGCCAACGGTGGCACCGGGTATGAGTGGTTGAGTCGTGACCCAGAGGTTGGTGCCGCATTCGCAGCCGACCCAAAGAATTTTGCTGAGACAGCAATCGAAGTGTTTGGCATCGCCAACGCCGCAAAGCTGCTTGGTGCGCCTAGCCGCCGAATTCGCAATGATTTGCCGGTGTTTATTCAGGCCGGAAGCGAAGATGCCATCGGTGGCGAAAAGGGTAACCAGATGTTGGTCAATGCCTTCAAACGTGCCGGCGTGAGTGACCTTGAGCTTGTCATTTATCACGGCGCTCGTCACGAGGTTTATAACGAGACCAACAAGGATGAGGTTGTTGCCGACTTAGTTGAGTGGCTCGACTCACACGTGGCCTAAGCCTCGCTGAGAGAGCTCTGCTTGTCGAAAGGTCTAGGCGGTTGGCGGCTTTAGACCGAGTTTTTCTGAAGCCTTAGCAACGTTTGGCACGCGGCAAGCCGCCGAGGCTTCTTCGATCGGGTTCTTGAGCAGGTCGTGGGTCTCTGGGTGTTTTTCCATGTAGCGAACCGTGTATGAACAAACCGGCACAACCTTGTGCTTGGCCGCAGCGCGAACGTCGGCAAGAGCCTCGCGGGTCAAAATTGCAGCCAGGTTTTTGCCCTGGTGTTCGGGGTTCACACCGGTGTGCACAAAGTGAATTTCATCGAGCATCAGGCTGTAATCGAGCTCGCCAGCCATGCTGCCATCAAGCCAAATTTCGTAGCGGTGCTCGGCGGTGTTGTGAATGACCGAAGGATTGACGGTGGGTTCGTTGCTCATGCTGTTAATCTCGATTCTGTGCCAGACATCAAAAACATTGTTTATTTCGGGGATAACCTCGATTCTTTGAAGTCTATGCCCGATGAATCTGTGCAACTGATTTACATCGACCCGCCCTTCAACACCGGTCGCACCCAAAAGCGCGGCACCGCCACCACAAAGCGGGTTACCGAAGGTGGGCGAGTTGGTTTCAAAGGCCACCAGTATGAAACCGTGCGCCAGACCGTGTTGAGTTATGACGACGAGTTTGCCGACTACTGGGCCTTTTTAGAACCGCGGCTCGAAGAAGCCTGGCGGTTGCTAAACGAAACCGGCACCCTGTATTTGCACCTCGACTATCGCGAATCGCACTATGCCAAGGTGCTTCTAGATGCACTGTTTGGCCGCGACAGCTTTTTGAACGAAATCATCTGGGCCTATGACTATGGAGGCAAGAGCAAAAACCGCTGGCCGGCCAAGCACGACACCATTTTGGTTTATGTGAAAGACCCGGCCAAGTATTTCTTTAACTCGACAGAGGTCGATCGCGAGCCATACATGGCACCAGGATTGGTAACGCCCGAAAAGGTGGCCCTTGGCAAACTGCCAACCGATGTTTGGTGGCACACGATTGTTTCGCCGACCGGCAAAGAAAAGACCGGCTACCCAACCCAAAAACCGCTTGGAATTTTGCGCCGAATAATTCAGGCTTCATCAAAGCCAGGCGACACAGTTCTCGACTTTTTTGGTGGCTCTGGCACCACGGGCGCAGCCGCAGCAGAATTGGGCCGCAACTTTATTCTTTGCGATCAAAACCCCGAGTCAATTGCGGTTATGAAAGAGCGCTTCGCGAAGAGTGGCGTTTTGGTTTCTTTCGAAAACTCACCGCGCTAACCAGCGCAAAAGTGAGCAAAATCAAAATAGCTGTTACGGCCATCGCCATTCCATAATTTGTTGAGCCGGGCCTTGAGATCAGGGCATACAGAACAGTTGGCAGCGTGGCCTGATCGCCATAGGCAAGCAAACTCGCGGCACCAAACTCACCGATCGAAACCACCAGGGCATAGCCAATGGCCGTGACAATCACGGTTCTAATCATTCGAGATTCGATGTGCCACCAGGTTTGCCTAGCGTTCGCACCGGCGGTCGAGGCCGCCTCGCGGTGATCGCTGCCAATCGATATAAGCGCCGGGTAAATCAGGCGAATCACCAGGGGCAACGCCATTAGGGCTTGAACCAGCGGCACAATCAGCCAACTGGAACGCAGCGGCAGCGGGCCGCCACCAAAGCTAATCAAAAAACCGAAACCCAAAACCACCGACGAAATGCCCATCGGCAAGAGCAGCCCGATGTCGATTGCCCGATGAACAAACCTGCGAGCCCTAAGGTTCTTGCCCTTGATCGGGCGCGACAACATGTATGCCGCTAGCGTGCCAAGCGTGACTGCAATCAGGGTCGATATGATCACGTTTCGAAGGGTGTTCAAGGCCGCCTGACCAACACTGATGTTCAGCAAATCGCGGTCACCGCGACCGGCTAGGTTGGCAAAATTCTCAAAGCCAATCCCGCCATCGCCGTGCACAAAAGCGCGAGCCAGAACCATAAGAATCGGCATCAAGGTTAGAAACCCGATGGTCAAAAACGTGATGGTCGCGGCCAGCCAGTCGCGTTTGTCTAGCGGCGGGTGAGCGTGACCTTCGTCGACCTGCTCAATGCCAATTGCACCCTTGGTGATGTTCTCGCTGAAGGTAAAGGCAGCAACTGTCAGCAAAGTTTGCATCAGGGCCAGTGCCGCGGCTTTGGGCAGATCTAGAAACTGCGTTGCAGCCGAGGCAATCTCGGTTTCGACCGAGTGCACCAAGCCGCCACCAAGAATCAAAATGATGCCGTAGCTGGTCGAGCAGAATAAAAAGATCAGGGCCGCAGCCGAGACAACCGCCGTCTTCAATTGCGGCAGGGTGATCGAGACCAAGGTTCGCAACCGCCCGGCCCCGGCCAACTCCGCTGCCTCTTCGGTCTCGTTGTCCATTGTTGCCCAAACGCCACCGATGGTTCGAACGGCTATCGAATAATTCACAAAAACGTGGGCAACGATGATCCAATAAATCGGGTTGTCGACAAACGCATCCACGATTAAATCAAGCCCGAGCGTGCGATAGATCTCGTGCATCGAACGGAACGAGGCAAAGCTAATTGCCACCACAATGGTTGGCAAAACTAGGGGCACGGTGATGATTGCCCTAAGCAGTTTTTGCCCGCGAAACTTTTTGCGATAAAGCACATAGGCGCCGGGTATGCCAAGCAAAATACAAATTGCCGTTGACAGCGAGGCCTGCCAAATGGTGAACCAAATGGCCGAGAGCACCCGGGGTTCGGCAAAGGTTTGCAGCCAATCTTGGCTTAGGCCTTGGCCAATGATGTTCGCTAGCGGCCAGTAGAACAGAACCGCTACAAAAAGTAGCGGCCCTGCCCACAAGCCGATGCGCTTCATGGTTACTTGTTTGCGCTAAAGATTGCTGACCACTTGTCGAGCCAACTCTTGCGGTTTGCACTGATGTAGAGCTCGTCGCCAACCGGCTTAGTTGCTGCCGGGGCCCATTTTGCCCAAGCCTCGGGCAGTGCAACCGAGGTGTCAATCGGATACACATACATCGAATCTGGCAACGACTTTTGGAAGGCCTTTTCGGTTAGAAACTTAACCAGCTTTTCGGCGGCCGATTTGTTCTTGGCGTTTTTTAGAACACCCGCGTATTCGATTTGTCTGAAGCAACCGTCGTCGATTGATGCCGTTTGGCTAATGCCGTCGTCACGAACCTCGAAGGCCGGCGATGAAGAATAGCTGAGCACGATAGGGAACTTGCCCTTGCCAGATGAGCCTGAGAACTCGGTGAAATAGGCGTCTTCCCAGCCGGCAGCAACCTTCAGGCCGTTGCTCTTTAGGTCTCGCCAATACTGCTCAAAACCGTTCTCGCCATAAACCGAAACCGTGGCAGCCAAAAAGGCCAATCCCGGTGATGAACTGGTTGGGTTGCTAACCACGGTCAGGCCCTTGTATGCCGGCTTGGTTAGGTCGGCGATTGTCTTAGGCGCGGCAATGCTCTTGGCAGCAAACCAGCTCTTGTCGTAGTTCAGGCAAACATCGCCAAAGTCGACTGAGACCAGACCACCTTCGATGATGTCGTTATCTACGGCAACTCCGCCAAAGGTGTTGTCGATGCCAAAGAAGGCATCGCCAATCGGGGCATCTTTGGTGAGCACCAATTTGTTGGTCATTGCACCGGCGTCGCCAGCTTTGATTTGCTTGATGGTAATGCCGGTCTCGGCTTTGAATGCCGCAATGACTTCATCGGTGAAAACGGCCGAATCGTGGGTGACCACGATTACTTCGGTCGGTGTCGCTTCGTTTGAACATGCCGTTAGCCATGATGCTGCCATAAGTGCGCAAGCGGCGATTGTGATGATGCGTTTGATTTGCACTTGTCGTGCCCTCCTCTGTAGATAGGGCACGGGTTAGAGGTCCTCCCTGCGCTGGCATTACCCAGATCAGGTTTGACGGTCGAAGACTATTTGTCTTCCTCTCAGTCCGGTTCACCGAACTCCCGTGTAGTTAAACCATAAACGAAAGAATCGGTTAAAAGAGAGGTGGCCCCGAACGAATCGGGGCCACCAACTTTTGAATCGGGTTTAGTGCATCGCGGCTAGCGTGGCTGCCTCTTCGTCGGCCTTCTCTTGCACTGCCGACTTGGTGCGAAGCGGTGGCGCCTTCAAGAAGAACGACAGCGCAAATGCGATTGCAACCACAACGGCTGCCGAACCAAACACCAAAACCGAAGAGTCTGCAAAGCCAACCAAGAACGGGCGGGCAAGGCGCGGGTCAAGGTTCGACAAGAACGACGAGTCGGTGCTTAGTTGGTCGGCAAATGAACCCATGTTGCCCGACTTGAGTGCCTGCACAAACTCGAGGTTGTTTGGGTCTGCCAATACTGCTGGGTCTTGAGATGCTTCGGCAATGCCAGCCAGAACATCCTTGTTTTTGAATGCGTTGCCGATGGTATCGCCGAGGCTGTTGAACAGAATCGAGATGAAAATTGCAACACCCATGGTGCCACCCATTTGTCTAAAGAAGGTTGCCGAAGAAGTTGCAACGCCAATCTCAGATGCTGGCACAGAGTTCTGAGCGGCCAGGGTTAGGGTTTGCATCAGCTGACCAAGACCAAGACCAATCATCACCATGCCGATAGAGACCTGCCAGTAAGGCATGTCGGCGTTGTAGCTGGTTAGGTATAGGTAGCCCAGGGTCAAAATGCCGCTGCCGGTGAC
>JBEGKM010000026.1:0-8742 GCA_041184065.1 Actinomycetota bacterium | reverse complement strand
GGGCCACCTGAATCATTCCGTGGCCGTAGGCATCCGCCTTCACCACGCCAAGCAAAAGGGCTTTGCCCACTCGGGCACGCATCGTTGCAAGGTTGGCGGCAACGGCATCGAGATCAACAATCAGCTCTCTCAATGCGCACCTCCTTAATTAGATTCGGTTGAGCCATCAACGGCACCTTCGGCAACCACAAAAGCAACCGCCTGGTCACCATCGTGACTAATCGAAACATGAAACTTGCGAATGCCAGCCCTTAGTGCCACTTTAGCCGTCGAACCGTGAAGGCAAATGACTGGTTTTCCGGTCGACTCTTTGCCAACTTCGATGCCATGCCATTCAAGCCCCGGGTCTCCGGCGAGCGCCTTGATGACGGCCTCTTTGGCGGCAAATCGACCAGCCAAGGTTTGAATGCTTGCGTCTACGGTTTCGATGTCAAGAAACAGGCGATCTTTTAGGCGCGGCGTCTCGGCCAGCTTTGCCTCAAATCGGCTGAGCTGAACGGTGTCTACACCAACGCCGATAATCATGTGACTATTCGACGGTTACAGACTTTGCAAGGTTGCGCGGCTGGTCAACATCCAAGCCTTTTGCCGTTGAAAGCTCGAGCGCAAAAACCTGAAGCGGAATAACAGTCAACAGCGAGGCAAAGATCGACTCGGCCTTTGGCACAAACACAACGTGCTCGGCATAGTCGCCAACCTGGTTGTCGCCCTCTTCGGCAATCGCAATCACCTTGGCACCGCGCGCGCGAATTTCTTGGATGTTCGAGATCACCTTGGGGTGCAGGCTTTCTTCGTCGCGTTGGCTTGGCACGATTACGATAACCGGCTGGCCTTCTTCGATCAGCGCAATTGGACCGTGCTTTAGCTCACCGGCGGCAAAGCCTTCTGCGTGAATGTAGGCGAGCTCTTTGAGCTTTAGTGCGCCCTCCATTGCGACCGGAAAACCAACGTTGCGGCCAAGGAACAAGACCGACTTTGCGTTGGCCATGTCTTTGCCCAGTTGGCGAATGCCGTCAAGGTTTTCGAGAACCTTGGCAACGCTCTTTGGCATCTGAAGAAGCTCTTTGCCAAGGCGAGAAAGCTCGGCCTTTGGGGTGGCGCCGCGACCGGCAGCCAAGAACAATGCGAGCAGGTAGCCAGCGGTGATCTGGGCGACAAGAGCCTTGGTTGAGGCAACCGCAACCTCTGGGCCGGCGTGGGTGTAAATCACTGCGTCTGATTCGCGAGCAAGGGTTGCACCCTGAGTGTTGCAAATTGCAAGAACCTTGGCACCCGCCTCTTTGGCATAGCGGGTTGCCATCAGGGTGTCCATGGTTTCACCAGACTGGCTAACCGCAACAATCAAAGTGTTTGGGGTCACAATTGGGTCGCGGTAGCGAAACTCGTGCGAAAGCTCGACCTGCACCGGAATGCGTGAGAACTTTTCGATCGCATACTTGGCAACATCACAGGCATAGCTCGCGGTGCCACAGGCAACCATGATGATGCGGTCGATGTTCAAAATGTCTTGAGCGCTTAGACCATCGATTTCGCTGAGTCGAACCGAACCGTCTGAATCAAGTCGGCCCATCAAAGTGTCGGCAACCGCCTGTGGCTGGTCGGCGATCTCTTTGGCCATAAAACTAGACCAACCGCCCTTGCTGGCAGCCGAGGCATCCCAGTCAACTGTGAATTCGACCGGGGTCACGGCCTCGCCCGAGAACTTGCGAATGCTAACCTCGCCAGCACGAAGGCTAACGATTTCGTCTTGGCCAACCGAAATTGCGCGCTTGGTGTGCTCAACGAACGCGGCCACGTCTGAACCCAAAAAGTTTTCGCCGTCGCCAAGGCCAATCACCAAAGGTGCGTTGCGGCGGGCGGCCAAGACCACATCTGGCTGGTCTTCGTGAATGACAAGAATGGTGAATGCACCGTGCAAGCGCTGAACCACGTTGGCGAACGCGGTTGGCAGGTCGCCGGTTGATTCAAACTCGCGAGCGATAAGGTGCGCGGCAACCTCAGAGTCGGTCTCTGAGGCAAATCTGGTGCCTTCGGCCAAAAGCTCGGCCTTTAGCTCGGCAAAGTTTTCGATGATGCCATTGTGAATCAGCGAAAGCTTGCTGGTTGGGCCGCCAAGGTGAGGGTGGGCGTTGCCATCGGTTGGTGCACCGTGGGTTGCCCAGCGAGTGTGCCCGATTCCGATGTTGGCTGCTGGCAGCGGGTGGCTTGTGATCTCGGCAATGAGGTTGTCTAGCTTGCCGGCCTTCTTGCGGGTTTCGAGGCCACCGCCCTGGGCGATAACCGAAACACCGGCCGAGTCATAACCGCGGTATTCAAGGCGGCGCAATCCGCCGAGAAGAACATCAAGGGTTGACTTCGGGCCTACATAACCCACGATTCCACACATGCTTCTAATTTACGGCAGAATGGCTCTTTGTGAGCGCAGCACAGGCGGGCAACACCACCGATTCGGGCAATCAACTGACCCCGTTCGTTGAAATCTCTCGCGCCGACTGGGCCGAGCTTGGTCACGCCACCGAACTGCCTCTGACCGAAGCCGAAATTCAGCAAATTCGAGGCCTCGGCGACTTTCTCGACATCAAAGAAGTCACCGATGTTTACCTGCCGCTCAGCCGCCTTTTGAACCTCTATGTCTCCGAGACCCAGAAGCTGCACCGGGTAACCAGCGACTTTCTTGGCGAGCGCGCCAGCCGAACACCTTTCATCATCGGTGTTGCCGGTTCGGTCGCGGTTGGCAAGTCAACAGTTTCTCGTTTGCTAAAAGAATTGCTCAGCCGATGGGAGGGCACTCCACGGGTTGAGCTGATCACCACCGATGGCTTTTTGTTCCCCAACGCCGAGCTCGAAAAGCGAGGGCTAATGGCACGCAAGGGTTTTCCAGAGTCCTACGACCGCTTGGCGCTTCTCAAGTTTGTGGCCGACATCAAATCGGGTGCTGCAGAGGTTGAGGCTCCGGTCTATTCGCACCTCAGCTACGACATCGTGCCTGGCGAAAAGGTTGTGGTGCACTCCCCCGATGTTCTAATCGTTGAGGGCCTAAACGTTCTTCAGGCTCCGGGGGCAGAGCAAGAACTCGCGCTAAGTGACTACTTTGACTTCAAGATTTATGTCGACGCCGAGGCGCACAACCTGAACTCATGGTTCATTAAGCGCTTCGAAAAACTTCGCGACTCAGCCTTTACCAACCCGGCCTCGTTTTTTCACCGCTATGCCGAAATGCCTTTCGACAAGGCTCTTGCTCGGGCCAACGAAATTTGGCAGACAATCAACCTACCCAACCTGATCCAAAACATTTTGCCCACTCGCAACCGGGCAACCCTGGTGCTGCGCAAGGGCGATAATCACACCGTCGAATCGGTGTTGCTGCGCAAACTCTAGAGCGCCTCGCCATTCTGGCCAAATTAATTGACAGTCAAAACGTTATAAAACGTTGAAAGATTCACAGCCAATTCACAGTTGACTCATATCGAGCCATTCGTGTGGTTATTGCCGGTGTCTAAAGCTTTGGCACCGTCGAAGAAACCGATGACTTTCTAGTACATCTATTGAAAGGCTACAAATGAACACCTTGTCAGAAACTCTGTCAAACGGACAATTCAATCTTGTCTACAACATCTTGTCGCTGGGTCTAGCATCGATGCTATTCACTTCGATTTTCCTTTTTGTTGCTCGTGACCGTGTTCTACCTCGCTACCGCATGGCAGTGATGGTTTCAGGCACCGTAACCGCAATCGCTACATATCACTACTTCAGAATGTTCGACAACTTCAACCACGCCTTCGCTGGCATGGCCGACAACAACCCAGACGCATACAACGTTGGCTACCGCTACGTTGACTGGTTGCTAACTGTTCCACTGCTATTGGTTGAGCTCGTTGCCGTGCTTGCCTTGGCACGTGCAGCTCAGTCATCAATCTTGAACCGTTTGGTTCCTGCTGCAGCAGCCATGATCGCTCTTGGTTACCCAGGCGATGCAAAGCTCGACATCTGGGGTCTTGACCCATCGGTATGGGGTCTTCTATCGACCATCCCATTCCTATACATCTTGTATGTCTTGTTCATCGAGCTAGGCAAGAGCCTAAGCAAGCAGTCTGAGGCAGTTCAGCGCAAGGTCAAGTTGCTTCGCATCTTGCTCATCGCTACCTGGGGTGTTTACCCAATCACCTTCATCTTGGCGATGGGCTCAACCGGCTTCAACGCCAACGAGTTCGTAGCTCGCGAAGTTGGTTACAGCATTGCCGACGTCTTGGCTAAGTGTCTATTCGGTCTGATCATCTTCTCGATCGCCCGAATCAAGTCAGCTGAAGAATCAGCAGACTTCGCAAAGACCGAGTTCAAGGACTAATCCCAACTCCAATAAAAAACGGGGTCACCGAAAGGTGGCCCCGTTTTTTATTGTTCGAATTTTAGAGTTTGAGTTCGGCTTCGACCACGCGCGCAATGCGCTCGGCCCAGCTTTGCGCCGTGCCTTCGTCGGAGGCCTCAACCATCACGCGAACCAAAGGTTCGGTGCCCGAGGCGCGAAGAAGCACGCGGCCAGTGCCGTGAAGATCGGCCTCGGCTTCGGCAACTGAAGCTTGCACAGCAGCATTTGAATCTACCTTGGTCTTATCGACGCCCTTGACGTTGATTAGAACCTGAGGATAGACCTTCATTGCGGTTGCCAGTTCGGCCAACGTCTTTTTGGTGCGAGCAACCTCGGCGCCAATCTTGAGACCGGTCAAGATGCCATCGCCCGTGGTTGCATACTGGCTAAAAATAACGTGACCAGACTGCTCGCCGCCAAGGGTGTAGCCACCGGCGCGAATTTCTTCGAGCACATAGCGGTCGCCCACCTTGGTTTCGATCATGTTGATGCCGTTTTCTTGCATGGCAATCTTGAGGCCAAGGTTGCTCATCACGGTTGCCACCAAGGTGTTGCGGGCCAACTGACCGCGCTCTTTTAGCGACAGGGCAAGAATGGCCATGATTTGGTCGCCGTCGACAATCGCACCCGTGTGGTCAACGGCCAAGCAGCGGTCGGCATCACCATCGTGGGCAATGCCAAAGTCGGCACCGTGCTCAAGCACTGCAGTTTGCAGGGCGCTCAAGTGGGTTGAACCATAGCCATCGTTGATGTTTAGGCCGTCTGGCTCAGCTCCGATAACCACAACCTTGGCACCGGCATCGGCAAACACTTCGGGCGAAACACCGGCAGCTGCACCGTGGGCACAGTCGAGCACAATCTTTAGGCCGTCAAGTCGGTTGGGCAACGATTTGAGCAGGTGAACAACGTAGCGATCTTCGGCATCGGCAAAGCGGGTAACGTGACCAACGCCAGCGCCAATCGGGGCAAGTTTTTCGCCGGCCATAGCTGCCTCGATTGCCTCTTCGATTGAGTCGTCGAGCTTGTGGCCACCGCGGGCAAAGATCTTGATGCCATTGTCTGGCGCAGCATTGTGCGAGGCCGAAATCATCACGCCAAAGTCGGCGTGCAGATCGGCAGTTAGAAAGGCGGTTGCCGGGGTCGGCAAAACACCGGCATCAAAAACGTCAACCCCCGAACTCGAGAGTCCTGCTGCAACTGCTGCTGCAATGAACTCCCCAGAAATTCGGGGGTCGCGGCCGATAACGGCTTTAGGTTTGATGCCTCGGTTGCGGGCTTCTGAGCCAAGAACGATTGCTGCCGCCTGAGCGATCTGCAATGCCATCTCGACAGTCAAGTCACGGTTGGCTAAACCACGAACACCGTCGGTGCCAAATAGTCGAGCCATGAGTGAAGACTAGCGAAGCCAGCGCGTGAAGCGAAGGATTAACGCTTCGAGAACTGAGAAGCCTTACGTGCCTTCTTCAGACCGGCCTTCTTGCGCTCGATGACACGTGGGTCGCGCTTTAGGAAGCCAGCCTTCTTAAGGGTTGGACGGTTGTTGTCGCGGTCGATCTCGTTCAATGAACGAGCAATGCCTAGACGCAATGCGCCAGCCTGACCAGCCGAGCCGCCGCCTGAGATGCGAGCGATTACGTCGTAAGCACCCTTTAGGTCAAGAACGGTGAATGGGTCGGTGATTAGCTGCTGGTGCAACTTGTTTGGGAAGTAGTCTTCAAGCGCACGGCCGTTAACCTTGATAACACCGGTGCCTGGAACGATGCGAACGCGAGCAATTGCCTGCTTGCGACGACCTAGGCCAGCGCCTGGAGTGGTTAGTGGGCCACGTGACTTAGCCGGTGCTGCCTTGGCAGCTGGAGTCTCGGTGGTGTAGCTCTCTGGAGCTACTACGTCTTCTGCGATTTCGTTCTTAGCCATTGGGAGATCCTTACTGAGCTACCTGGTCGATGATGAAAGGCTTTGGCTGCTGTGCAGCGTGTGGGTGCTCTGCACCGCGGTAAACCTTAAGCTTTGAAAGCTGGTCTGCACCTAGCTTGTTGTGAGGAAGCATTCCCTTGATTGCCTTCTCGACTGCCTTCTCTGGTGACTTCTCTAGAAGCTCAGCATAGGTAGTAGCGGTTAGACCACCTGGGTAACCAGAGTGACGGTAAGCCTTCTTCTGCTTGAGCTTTGAACCGGTTAGGGCTACCTTCTCAGCGTTGATGATGATTACGAAGTCACCGTTGTCCATGTGTGGTGCAAAGGTTGGCTTGTGCTTGCCGCGAAGCAAGGTCGCAGCGTGAGTTGCTAGACGGCCGAGAACTACGTCGGTGGCGTCGATGACTAGCCACTCGTTGCTCAGCTCGTGAGCCTTTGGAGAATAAGTACGCACGGTAAATTGCCTTCTATTTCTATGTCGGATTGAAATGAATCCGCGCTAGAAGATCTAACTTCTCGGGATCCAAGTTTTCACATTGGCATTTAACGTTTGCCAATACCAAAGGTCAAGTCTAGACCGTAGATGCCCTGTGGGTCAAACCCTAGTTTTCATCTAACGAGCGCATATTTCGCGCTTTTTCGGCCTGGATGGCCAGTTGGTCATCATCGGGGTAGCCAACGCCAATCAAAGTTAGCCCTCGCGGCGGTTGAACCTTGTATGAACCAACGCGCGTGCGGCGAGCTAGCGTGGCAGCAACATCGGCTGGGCCGGCCTTGCCCTCACCCGCGGCGATCAGCGCGCCAACGATTGAGCGCACCATGTTGTGGCAGAAAGCATCGGCCAAAAGTTCGACCTCGATCACGTTGCCATCTGATTCGTTTCGCCTAATTTCTATCGAACGAATCTCGCGAATCGTGGTGGCGTTTGGTTTTGGTCGGCAAAAACTGGCGTAGTCGTGCAAGCCACAGAGTTCGAGAGCCGCTGCCTTCATGGCCAACACATCGAGGTCGTGTTTGATCCAGAGAGTGAAGCGACCCTTCAACGGGTCTTTTTGCGCAGCGCCGTCAGCGATTCGATAGCGATAGCGGCGCCAGGTTGCCGAGTAGCGAGCATCGAAACCGGCTGGCGCTTCGGTGACTTGATGAACGTGGATGTCTTCGGGAAGCAGATCGTTTAGCTTGCCCATGAAGCCCTTTGAGCGGCCAAGGCGCTTTAGTTGTTGCGGCGACAAGTCGATATGGGCCACCTGAGCAAAGGCGTGCACGCCGGCATCTGTGCGCCCGGCAACACGCATCTCAAAATCGTTTTTGCTATCACCAAAAATGGTCGTGAGGGCAGTTAGCAGCTCACCCTGCACCGTCTTGAAGTTCTTTTGCTGGGCGAAGCCCCAGTATTCGGTGCCGTCGTAGGCAAAGTCGAGCCGAAAACGAATCAGCCCGTCGACCTTGTGGTCAACGGGCTGATTCATTAGCTTTTTAGCGGTCAGATTACTCTGCCGAAGTTGCGTCTGCTGCTGGAGCCTCTGCTGCTGCCTCGGCTGGCGCATCTGCAACAACCTCTTCAACAACTGGAGCCTCAACAACTGCGTCGGCTGCTACTTCTTCAATGGTCTCGTCTGCTACATCGGCTGCAACAACCGCAGCGATAACATCGGTGGCCTTGACTGAGTTAGCAAGCTTTGGCTTCTTGGTAACTGCCTTTGGATTCACTGGCTCAAGAACTAGCTCGATCAGTGCCATTGGCGCGTTGTCGCCCTTGCGGTAGCCAAGCTTGGTGATGCGGGTGTAACCGCCCTGACGCTCAGCAACCTGTGGTGCGATGTTTGCGAATAGCTCGTGAACAACCGACTTGTCGGTGATCTGCTGCATAACGCGACGGCGTGCGTGTAGGTCTCCGCGCTTTGCGAAGGTTACTAGACGCTCAGCAACCGGGCGAAGGCGCTTGGCCTTGGTCTCGGTGGTGGTGATCTTGCCGTGCATGAACAACGAAGTTGCCATGTTGCGAAGCATTAGACGCTCGTGTGATGAGCTGCCACCTAGACGTGGACCCTTGTTTGGGGTAGGCATTGTTTTCTCCTCTTAGATTTCTGTGATCCAGAGACCGGCTTACGCCTGGTCGTCCTCGTCGTAGGCCGAGCTGAAGTATGCTGCGTCGAAGCCTGGGACGGCATCCTTGAACTTGAGTCCCATTGAGGTCAGCTTGTCGCGAACCTCGTCTACCGACTTGCTACCGAAGTTACGGATGTTCATCAACTGGTCCTCTGACAGAGCGATTAGCTCTGAAACGGTGTTGATGCCTTCACGCTTTAGGCAGTTGTATGAACGGACCGTGAGGTCCAGGTCTTCGATAGGCATTGCGAGCTCTGGCGACAGGCCGGCCTCAACCGGTGCTGGGCCGATCTCGATACCTTCTGCTGCAACGTTCAACTCACGTGCCAAGCCGAATAGCTCTACAAGGG
>JBEGKM010000025.1:0-8899 GCA_041184065.1 Actinomycetota bacterium | reverse complement strand
GCCACGGCAAGTTCGATGGCGTCTTGAGTTGAGGCAGTATTCTCACCAGACATGCTGAGCGGCAGTCCAACATAGATTTCGATAATCTCTTCGTCGCCTACGGCATCGAGAATCAATTTGCAGGTGGCTTCGTTGCTTGGTTGCCTGGCTACATTGGTTAGGCCAGATGCGAGTATGCCGTGAAAGTCAGAGATAGCCAAGCCAACTCGAACTTTGCCAACATCGACCGCCAAACGACGACCCGACTGCATTACGCTCCCAGTGCCCCTGCGATTGCCGAAATAGCATCCGCAATCTTTGAAGAGTCTTGTCCGCCGCCCTGAGCGATGTCGTCCTTGCCGCCTCCACCGCCGCCAAGTAAGGCGCTTGCGGTGCGAACAAGTGCTCCGGCTTTGTGGCCGGTAGCTCTTGCCGAATCGGTGGTTGCAATAATCACCGTTGGCTTCTGAGCCGCATTTGCAAACAAGGCAATCACAAAGTTCTCGTTGGCAACTCGATCTCGAAGCCCAACAACTAGGTTGCGCAAATCGTCTGCCGAGTCAAGTTCGCCAAGGTCAGCCGACACCAATTTTGTCGACCCAGCCGTAACGGCTGAGGAAATAAGTTCCGGGATGCGAGTCGCCAGCGAAGCGGCCTGGAACGAAGCCAACTTGCGCTGCGCCTGCTTGAGTTCCTCGATAGTTGACGTGATGCGGTCCTCGAGTTGCTCACGCGGTGCCTTGAAAGCCTCGCTGAGTCTAGTGACGAGAGCCCGCTCGACGGCAAGAGCACGGAACGCTTCGATTCCAACCAAGGCTTCGACACGACGAGATCCTGAGCCAACTGAGGATTCGCCAATCAGTGAAATCAGCCCAATCTGCGAGCTGTGTGAAACGTGGGTTCCACCGCAGAGCTCACGTGACCATTCGCTTCCGATCTCAATGACTCGAACTGTTTCGTCGTAAGTTTCACCGAAAAGGGCCACCGCGCCGAACGCACGTGCCTCGTCGATTGACATGTGGTGTTCACTGACCAATAGATCCTTGCGAATGGCCAGGTTCGAAACCTCTTCAATCTCGGACTTGGTTTCGTTTGAAAGGGCCTGGCTCCATGAGTAGTCAAGTCTTAGGTAGCCGGGTTTGTTGTAAGAACCGCTTTGAAGAGCCGATGGGCCAAGTACTTCACGCAGTGCAGCGTGCACAACGTGGGTGCCAGAGTGAGCTTGGCGTGCGCCGACTCGCCATTCTGAATCGACTCTTGTGGTCACCTTAGAGTCGATTGAAACAGTTCCTTCGCGAACCAATACCTTGTGGATAATTAAGCCCTTGATCGGCTTTTGAACATCTAGAACTTCGAGGTTGAATCCATCTCCGACGATGAAGCCAGCATCCGAGTCTTGGCCACCAGACTCGGCGTAGAACGATGTCTCGTCGAGGATAACCTCGGCGATTGAACCCTCCACAGCCTCGCGAACATCCGAACCCTCAACAATGATGCCAAGGACACGTGCCTCACTCTCAAGCTCGGCATAGCCCGTGAACTTGGTAACCCCCATAGCTCGGAATGCCGAGTAGACCGAAAGATCGGTGCCACCCAACTTCTTCTCGCGAGCGTCGGCCTTGGCGCGATCTCGTTGCTCGGCCATAAGAGCCTTGAAACCGTCACGGTCTACCGATAGACCGGATTCTTCGGCAACCTCGAGGGTAAGGTCGATTGGGAAGCCATAGGTGTCGTGAAGCAAGAAAGCTGCATCGCCCTGAAGGGTCTTTCCCTCACCTTGCTTTGCTTCAGCAATCGCCTGATCGAGGAATACGGTACCGGCAACTAGTGTGCGAAGAAAGGTTTGCTCTTCGGCAACGGCAGTCTTTAGGATTCGGTCAAAGTCGCGATCAACCTCTGGGTAGGCCGCCTTCATCGCCTCTTTCGAAGCGGTGAATAGGGTCGTGAAGGTTTCGCCCTCGACGCCGAGTAGTCTCATGGATCGAACGGTGCGACGCAACAGGCGACGCAAAACATAACCGCGACCATCGTTGGCCGGGGTAACGCCGTCACCAATCAGCATCAGAGCCGAACGTACGTGATCGGCAACCACGCGCATGCGCACATCGTCCTCAACGCTGTCGCCGTACTTCTTGCCAGAGAGCGATGCGGCTAAGTCAAGGACCGGGCGAACTTGGTCAATCTCGTAGAGGTTTTCTACACCCTGCATTAGGAACGCGACGCGTTCTAGACCCATGCCGGTATCGATGTTTTTCTTTGGCAGCTCTCCGAGAATTTCGAAGCTGTCTTTGCCGGTGCCCTGACCACGCTCGTATTGCATAAACACGAGGTTCCAGATCTCGATGTAGCGATCCTCGTCGGCTTCTGGGCCACCCTCGCGACCGTATGCCGGTCCGCGGTCATAATAAATTTCAGAACAAGGTCCAGCAGGGCCAGGTTGGCCGGTAGACCAGTAGTTGTCCTTCATTCCACGACGCTGAATTCGCTCCATGGGGATGTCGGCAACTTCACGCCAAATTTTGATTGATTCGTCGTCGTCTTGGAAAACGGTGACCCAGAGCAGCTGTGGATCAAGCCCCAGGCAGCCAGACTCAACAGAACCGGTCAGAAACTCCCAGGCGAAGGCGATTGCCTCAGGCTTGAAGTAGTCGCCGAAGGAGAAGTTTCCATTCATTTGGAAGAAGGTTCCGTGGCGTGTGGTCTTGCCGACCTCTTCAATGTCAAGTGTACGAACGCACTTTTGAACGCTGGTCGCTCGCTTGTAAGGCGCAGGAACCAAGCCAGACATGTATGGAATGAATGGCACCATACCCGCGACGGTGAATAGAAGCGAAGGGTCTTCGCTGATTAGCGAGGCTGACGGGACGACCGTGTGCCCCTTACTTTCGAAAAAGGAAAGCCAGCGGTTACGAATTTCAGCGGTTTGCATTATTTTGATGCAGAGTCTGATGCCGGCTTAGAAGCCTGTTCTTCGGCTGCCAGTTCGGCCACGCGCTCGGCATAACCCTCTCTGGCTTCGTTGCCGAAGTCTTTTGCCAAGGCGATAGCGTCGTCTAGCAGAGCCTTAGCCTTCGGGTTCTCACGAACCTGCTTCGCTACTACTGCACCAGCTGCGATGCCAGCAACTAACCAGAAAAACTTCTTCATTTTGCTACCTACTTCTTCTTGCCTAGAAAAGTGTTCAGGCCTTTTGCTAGACCTGCAAGCTTGACCAGTGGTGAACCCAGGGTGGAAGAAAACACAGCGACCAGGGCGCTCACGTTGGTAGTAACCTCGGCGACGTTTTCGGTAATTACATCTACCTTTGCCAACTGCTTGTTGGTCGCGGTTACGGTTTCGGTGAGTTCAGAGAGTAGCGGAGACACTGTCTCGTTGAGATCGCGTATTGAATTACGAGTCTCGTCGAGGACGCGTCCGAGCTTTAGAAGCGGCACGGCAGTAAATAGCACCAACAGGACGAAACCTGATGCCGCGACTATGGCTGCGATGTCTCCACCACTCATCTGAACTCCTAGACCGATTTGATGCTATTTATCGAGCAGCGTAGTACTCAACAACGAGCTGAACTTCACAGGTAACTGGAACTTCGGCACGCTTTGGGCGACGAACTAGAGTCGCGTGAAGCTTGTCTAGGGAAACGTCTAGGTAGCCAGGAACTGGAGGAAGAACGTCAACGTGAGCGCCAGCTGCTGCAACCTGGAAAGGCTCAGTCTTTTCGCTCTTCTCGTGCACGTGAACCAACTGTCCAGGCTTTACGCGGAACGATGGGCGGTCTACACGCTCACCATTAACCAGAATGTGGCGGTGAACAACCATCTGACGTGCCTGAGCGATGGTACGAGCGAAGCCTGCGCGAAGCACAACTGCGTCGAGGCGCATCTCTAGAAGCTCTACTAGGTTTTCACCGGTTAGACCGTCAGCACGCTTTGCCTCCTGGAAGGTCTTGCGAAGCTGGGCCTCGCGGATGCCATACTGAGCGCGTAGGCGCTGCTTCTCGCGAAGACGAACGGCGTAGTCGCTGTCGGCCTTGCGCTTGGTGCGACCGTGCTCACCTGGAGCGTATGGACGCTTTTCTAGGTACTTGGCGGCCTTTGGGGTTAGGGCAATGCCCAGTGCGCGAGACAAACGAGTCTTGCTGCGGGTACGTGTGGTTTTAGACACGTTTTCCTTTCAAAATGGATTCCTTACGAAATCGCTATAGCGGTAATTGTTCACAAGTCGGGGTTATGGTTCGACCCCTCTGCCACGGACCCTCTGGCTATTAGAAGGTCGCACCGTGATTGAGTGCTCTCACAGCCGCGTTTGAGCACTCCAGTCGGCAACCTGAACAGTCTAGCAGTCGAGTCCGGCCAAACCAAGGGTCTAGGTGGTCTTTTTGAATGCCCTTACGATCGCACGTAGTTTGGGCCAGCGTTCGGCAAAGTCTCGTTCCTGACCGATTTCTTTAGGCAGGTAATAGCGTCGGTTTTCGAGCTTGGTCGACAAATACTGCTGCTCTAGCACCGCACGCGGGTCGTCATGTGGATATTTGTATCCGGCGCCGGCATTAGTGCGCTTCGCTCCGGCATAATTTGAGGATCGAAGAGGATCGGGGACCTCGCCAAATTGCCCTGATCGAATGTCATCGAGGGCCGCATTTATTGCGTTGTAGGCAGAGTTGGATTTTGGTGCCAATGCCAAATAAATGGTTGCCTCAGCAAGCGGGATCCGCCCCTCTGGCATTCCAATCAAACCAACGGTCTCGGCCGCTGCAACAGCCAGCGACAAAGCGGATGGGTCGGCAAGGCCAACATCCTCTGCCGCCAGAATCATCAATCTTCGGGCGATGAATCGAGGGTCCTCACCCGCCTCGATCATTCTAGCTAGGTAGTGAATCGCTGCATCCGCGTCAGAACCTCGTACCGATTTGATGAAAGCACTAATTACGTCGTAGTGCTGGTCACCGTCTCTGTCATACCTGACCAGTGCACGGTCCATTGAGTTTGCTACATCTTCTGCACTGATCAAAGGTTTCTTTTTCGAAGCGCCGCCGCGTTCGGCCGCGCTGTTAGCCGCGGCTTCAAGCAGGGTCAGGGCTCTGCGTCCGTCGCCCCCGGCTAATTGAACAATCGAATCGACAACATCGCCCGGCACAGAAAATTTGGCTGCGAGGCCCCTTGGGTCCTGGGTAGCTCGAACCACCAAGGAATGCAGGTCGGCTTCGTCGAGAGGCTTGAGTGTGAGCATCAAGGAGCGAGACAGGAGTGGAGAGATAACCGAAAATGACGGATTCTCTGTTGTGGCCGCAATCAGCACAACCCATCCACCCTCTACCCCTGGCAATAGCGCATCTTGTTGCGCTTTCGAGAAGCGATGAATTTCGTCTAGAAACAGGATCGTGTTGACGCCGTAAAGATCTTTATCGTTACGAGCTCGCTCCATGACTTCACGAACATCTTTGACACCCGCAGTAATCGCGCTCAGTTCGACGAATTTGCGACCCGACGTTCTGGCCACGGCCTGCGCGAGAGTAGTTTTCCCTGTTCCAGGCGGTCCATAAAGAATTACCGAGACAGTGGCTGACTTTTCACCGGGAAGGGCTTTCGCCGCAAGATTTCTAAGCGGTGAACCATCCTTCAAGAGGTGAGATTGGCCGACGACCTCATCCAAGCTTGTTGGTCGCATTCGAGCCGCAAGTGGTGTGGCTGATGCGATGAGGCTTGCGTTGTCGGACATGCATTCAGGCTAACCGATGGCAATGTCTGCTGTCCGTCATAACACCGCATAAAATCGGAAAGATAACGCCATTGAAAGGTTCGTCGTGCCAGCAAACAAGAAGAAGTCAGCAGTAGCTTCAAGTGATGCCCTAGCTAAGTTTCAGGCTAAGCAAAATGAGCAGGCTATCAAGCACGCCAGAAACAAGAACGACAACAAACTCGCTCTGATTGTCTCTGCAGTAGCGATCCTGATTGCGGTGCTTGCACAGTTTGCCTATTTCACCGCCGGACCAGGCTACGTTGCGCCAAAAACCGCTGAGCCAAAGGCAACCGTTAGTAACTCTCCCCTTGTTCCGTCACCTGCAGTCGCCGAGGGGCGCGAGTGGACCGGAACTATCGAAGTCAACGGCAAGCCTCTCGAAATTTCGATCGATGGTGCAGCTGCTCCACAGGCTGCCGCTAACTTCATCACGCTTGCAAACAAGGGCTTCTATAACGGCCTGAGCTGCCACAGAATCACCAATGGTGGTTTCTATGTTCTGCAGTGTGGCGACCCGAACGGCGACGGAACCGGTGGCCCGGGCTACTCTTGGGGGCCGCTCGAGCACACTCCGGTTGACAACGTCTACATGAAGGGTGTCATCGCTATGGCTCGAGCCGGTGGCGATGGCAACAGCAACGGAAGCCAGTTCTTCATCGTGTATGAAGACACCACCATTCCAAGCGATGCTGCCGGAGGTTACTCAGTATTCGGCAAGGTAACTAAGGGCCTCGAGAACCTAAAGCCAATCATCGACGGCGGTGTCAGCGGTGGTGGCACAGATGGCAAACCTGCCGTGGCAACCAAGCTCGGCGCCATCAGCCTAAAATAGCCTTATCAACCGCCTATCAACAGGAGCCAAAGTGCCTGCTACTAACAACTCGTTCGGCCGCGTAGACGACGAGAACAACGTATTCGTAATCGAGAACGGAAAAGAGCGAAAGGTTGGGCAGTACCCTGGCGTTCCAGCACCAGATGCACTCGCCTATTTCGAACGAAAGTTTGCCGACCTGGAGGCTCAGGTCAGGATTCTCGAACAGCGTGTAGCAAATAAGATCACCGACGGTTCACTTGGTAAGGCGGCTGCAAAACTCGCTGATGAGCTAAAAGAGCCAGCAGCGGTTGGAGACATCGCTGATCTTCGCCGTCGTGTCGGCAACCTGGATTCAAAGATTGCTGCGTTGGCGACTGTGAAGGTAGAGGCCAACAAAGAGGCCGTTGCCGAAGCGCTTGCAAAGCGTTCGGAGATTGTCGCTAAAGCTGAAGCGATTGCCAACCAAGATGCCGCAAAGACCCAGTGGAAGACCTCTGGCGCCTCAATGGCTGCGCTATTTGAAGAGTGGCAGGCCGTTCAGAAGTCAGGCGCAAAGATCGCCAAGACTGAGGCTGACGCACTTTGGAAGAGATTCTCTTCTGCACGAACCAAGTTCGAAACTGCAAAGCGTCACTACTTTGCCGGCCTAGACGCGGCCACTAAGGCAGCCAAGGGCAAGAAGAACGAAATCGTCGAAAAGGCGGAGGCGCTTGCAGCGAAGGGCTCGGACGCCGTAGCCGACTATCGCAAACTACTCGACGAGTGGAAGGCTGCGGGGCGGACTCCTGGAAAATCTGACGATGCTCTCTGGGCGAGATTCAAAGCTGCCGGTGACGTAATTTATTCAGCCAAGGCTGAAACCGCTGCTGTCGAAAATGTCGAACAGACTGCGAACCTTGCGGTCAAGCTAGAAATCCTCAAGGAAGCTGAAAAGATCGACCCAACCAAGGATTTGGCAGGGGCTAAGAAGCAGCTCCAGGTCATCGCTGCTAAGTGGGAGAAGGCTGGGCGCGTTCCGAAGGACAAGCTTCGTGAGACCGAGGATAAACTTCGTGCGATTGAGGCCAAAGTTCGCAAGGCTGAAGAAGACCACTGGCGCAAGACCGACCCGGCGGCCAAGGAGCGCTCGAACAGCGTTATCACCCAACTTGAGGAGAGCATCGCAAAACTTGATGCTGAACTAACCGCAGCTAAGGCAACCAAGGACAAGAAGAAGATTGACGCCGCGACCGAGGCCTTGGCAGCTCGCAAGGCTTGGCTCGAGGTTGTAAAGACTTCGGCCTAATTCATTTGAAGTGAAAGACCCCGCACAATGTGCGGGGTCTTTTCATTGGACAAACTCGCGAAGCATCCGCCCTCAGGAGAATTCGTCAACCGTTGCTTACGCGATAGACGTCGTAGACGGCTTCGATTCGTCTAACCGCGTTCAAAAGGTGCTCAAGCACACCGGCGTCACCTAATTCGAATACAAACCGGCTCAACGCAACGCGGTCACTTCGGGTTGAAACCGAGGCCGAGAGAATGTTCACGTGATGCTCGGACAGAACGCGAGTCACGTCGGACAGCAATCCTGAGCGGTCGAGTGCTTCGATTTGGATCTGAACTAGGAAGATGCTCTTGCTCGTAGGTGCCCAACTCACTTCGAGCAAACGCTCCGGTTCGAGTCTTAGTTGCCCACTGTTCTTGCAGTCGACTCGGTGTACGCTGACGCCGGTCCCCCTGGTTACGAAGCCAAGAATCTCATCGCCAGGAACCGGGGTGCAGCACCGAGCCAATTTGACCAAAACATCGGCATCGCCCTTAACGAGAATTCCTGAATCGTTCGCTCGGTTGCGATTTGCACTCCTCGGCGCACTTGGAAGCTGAAAGACAGGATCTTCATGGTCTTCGGTAGAGACAGCATTGGTCAATTTCTCGACCACAGATTGTGCCGAAACGTGGTTGTCTCCGATAGCGGCGTAAAGTCCCTCTACGTCAGGGAATCTGAGCTCACCGGCAAGTTTGACCAGTTCGTCCGCTGACATCAATCTCTGCAACGGAAGGTTTTGCTTGCGCATCGCCTTGGCGAGCATTTCCTTGCCGGACTCGATGGATTGCTCGCGGCGACCGACGGCGAACCACTGCTTGATTTTTGATCGGGCCCTAGGCGACTTGGCGAAGTTTAGCCAGTCTTGGCTTGGCCCTGCTTCAGGCGATTTCGAAGTAAAGATCTCGACGACATCACCAGACTGCAGCGTCGTCTCAAGCGGGACTAGTCGACCATTGACCTTCGCGCCCATGGTTCGGTGTCCAACTTCGGTGTGCACGGCATACGCAAAATCAACCGGAGTTGCCCCACCGGTCAGGCCAACGACCTTGCCCTTTGGCGTG
>JBEGKM010000024.1:0-9741 GCA_041184065.1 Actinomycetota bacterium | reverse complement strand
ACCACCAAAGAGCACGCCCAGCGCGTGAAGAGCTTGGTGGATGCACTCAAGGCGACCGGCCACTCTGACGTTTTGTAGGGCTAACCGGCCGTGTTTTAAAACACTTCTGTAACGACTGGGTTAATAATTTCCTCTAAACCCTCATCTGCCGTTTTTGGTTTGTTATCGAGGTCTAGGCTGAAGGTGCAAACCGATTGGTGAAATCCACCGGTCGTTTTTCAGGAGGAAACAAGTGAAGATTTCACACACCGCTCTTAAGGGCCTTGCACTTGCTGCCGCAGCAAGCATCGCTCTAGCAGGTTGCGCCGCTGCACCTGCAGAGCCAACCGCAACCCCAGTCGACTACAAGGCCTGCATGGTTTCAGACTCTGGAGGCTTCAACGACGCTTCATTCAACCAAGAGGCCTACGCAGGTCTTCAGGAAGCTAAGGCCAGCCTTGGCGTTCAGACCGCAGAGGTCGAGTCTCCAAACACCGCGACTCAGACCGACTACACCTCAGCCGTTGACTCAATGGTTGCCGAGGGTTGTAACTTGATCATCAACGTTGGCTTTGCTCTTGCAGCAGCTACCCGCGATGCAGCCAAGGCAAACCCAACCGTCAACTTCGCATTGATCGACTCAGCTCTATCAAACGATGACTTCTCACCTTTGTCTCTAGACAACGTGAAGCCAATCCAGTACGACACCGCTGAAGCAGCATTCCTTGCTGGCTACCTAGCAGCAGCTACCTCAAAGACCGGCAAGGTTGCTACCTACGGTGGCATGCTGTTCCCTTCAGTAACCATCTTCATGGATGGCTTCAAGCAGGGTGTTGAGCACTACAACACCGCTAAGGGCAAGAACGTTAAGGTTCTTGGCGCCGATGGCACCGACAGCTCGAAGTGGGCTGCTACCGGTGACTTCAACGACCAGGCAAAGGGCAAGACCCTAACCGAGCAGTTCTTCTCACAGGGTGCAGACATCGTTCTTCCTGTAGCTGGCCCAGTAGGTATCGGTTCAGGTCAGGCAACTCTAGGCAAGAAGGGCACCCTTGTTATCGGTGTTGACTCTGACTGGTACGGTCTAACAACTCACGCCGAGTACAAGGCAAACATCTTGACCTCGGTCGAGAAGAAGATGGCTAAGGCTGTTCTAGAGATCATCAAGTCGGGTGTTGAGGGTGCATTCACCGGTGGCGACGCCAACCAGTATGTTGGCACCCTTGCCAACGGTGGTGTGAAGATCTCAGCTCAGCACGACGCAGCCTACCCAGATGGCATCCAGGCCGAGCTTGACGCTCTTCAGGCTGACATCGTGGCCGGCAAGATCGTAGTTAGCTCGATCTACAAGAAGTAATCGCTCAAAAAGCGGTCGGGGGTTGTGGTTCGCCACAACCCCCGATTTACTTTTCGCGTAGTTAATTGCTTCGCGAAGGCGGGGTTAGACTGATTTTTGAGCCCACAAAATGGGTGCATAAACGAACGGGAACGGCAATGAAGCTTGAACTCCGGGGCATCACAAAGCGCTTCGGCGCGATGACCGCCAACGACAACGTGAACCTAGTTGCCGAGGCTGGGCAAATCCACTGCCTGCTCGGCGAAAATGGTGCCGGCAAATCAACTCTGATGAACGTCTTGTATGGCCTTTACCAGGCTGACGGCGGCCAAATCCTTCTCGACGACAAGGTCGTCAAATTCTCTGGCCCCGGCGACGCAATGGCCGCGGGCATTGGCATGGTCCACCAGCACTTCATGCTGATCCCAGTTTTCACGGTTGCCGAGAACGTAATTCTTGGGCACGAACCAACTAAATTCGCTGGAATTCTTGACCTCGAGTCGGCACGCGCAAAGGTGCGCGAAGTTTCGGCTAGGTTCGGTTTTGAAATCGACCCAGATGCAATAGTGGGCGATCTGCCGGTTGGCGTTCAGCAGCGAGTCGAAATCATAAAGGCTCTAATTGGCGATGCCAAGGTGCTGGTATTTGATGAGCCCACAGCGGTGTTAACCCCGCAAGAAACCGATGAGTTGATGCAGATCATGAAGCAGCTAAGGGCTGCCGGAACTGCAATCGTGTTTATCACCCACAAACTTCGCGAGGTAAAAGAGGTGGCCGACAAGATCACCGTGATTCGCCTTGGCAAGATTGTTGGCGAGGCTGACCCAAGCTCAACGGCAAACGAACTGGCCTCAATGATGGTTGGTCGCGCAGTTGATCTAGATGTAGAAAAGGCGCCGGCTAAGCCTGGCGAAGCCACCTTTAAGGTGACTGGCTTGAGTGCCTGGAACCAAGCCGGAACAAAGGTGCTCGACGACATCAACCTAGAAATTCACCAGGGCGAGATTTTGGTCATTGCAGGCGTTCAGGGTAACGGGCAAACCGAGTTGACCGAGGCAATAATAGGAATGCACGGCAAAACCCATGGTTCGATCGAGTTAAACGGCCAACAGCTAATCGGCAAGAATGTGAAAGAGGTTCTTGACCTGGGTGTTGGCTTTGTTCCCGAAGACCGCACCGAAGATGGCTTGGTTGCCGAGTTCACCATTGCCGAAAACCTAATGCTCGACCGAAGCGATCGAAAGCCATTTGCCAAGGGCATCAGCCTGCAACTCGAGGTGCTAAAAAAGTTTGCCGAAGAAAAACTTAAGCAGTTTGACATTCGCGCTCAGGGCATCACTTCGAAGGCATCAGAGCTCTCGGGTGGAAACCAGCAGAAGGTGGTGCTCGCTCGCGAGCTATCTCGTGAGCTAAGCCTGTTCGTTGCTTCGCAGCCGACCCGAGGTCTTGACGTTGGTTCAATCGAGTTCGTGCACGAGCAAATTGTTGCCACGCGCGACCGAGGCATCCCCGTTTTAATCGTTGCCACCGAACTCGATGAGGCAACTCAGCTTGGCGACAGAATTGCGGTCATGTATCGAGGAAAAATTGTGGGAATCGTGCCTTCGGATACACCTCGTTCGGTTCTAGGTCAGATGATGGCGGGTATCAGCGCATGAACAAGGTAATCAAAGAAATCTTTTCAGCAAGCACGCTCAACACGGTTCTTGCCGTGGTTGCTTCGTTCATTTTTGGTGGCATTCTGATCGCCTTCGCTAACGAAAATGTGCAGGTCGCCGCCGGTTATTTATTTGCCCGGCCTGCCGACTTTTTCTTGGCAATTTGGAACGCGGTGTTCGGCGCGTATGACGCCTTGTTTCGCGGTTCGGTCTTCAACTACAAGCTCGATGGCATCGTTGCGATGGTCAAGCCGATTACCGAAACCCTTGCCTATGCCACACCAATCACGCTCTCTGGTTTGGGGCTAGCCGTAGCATTCCGCTCGGGCCTTTTCAACATCGGCGCCCCAGGCCAAATCATGTTCGGTGCCATGTTCGCCGGTTGGGTGGGCATCAACCTAGACCTCCCGTTCTACATTCACTTTCCACTCGCGGTGATCGCTGGTGTTATCGGTGGCGCACTATTTGGTGCCCTGGTTGGCTTTCTTAGAGCCGCCACGGGTGCCAACGAAGTCATCGTCACAATCATGTTCAACTACATCGCGGCCCTATTGCTCGGCTGGTTGCTCAAGACCCCAATCCTTCAGGCGCCGGGCGCGGTAAACCCAATTTCGGCTGCAGTGAACGACTCTGCCAAATACCCGTTTATCTTTGGCGACCAATTTAGAGTTCACGCTGGCTTCATTGCCATGCTGCTTGCTGTGGTTGCTGTCTGGTGGTTGCTAAACCGTTCGTCAATCGGTTTTCAGTTTCGAGCACTTGGCCACAACCCAAATGCCGCCAAAACCGCAGGCATCAACATCGGTCTAACTTTTGTTTTGGTCATGGCCGTCTCAGGTGCACTTTCGGGTCTGGCCGGCACCACCCAAATTTTGGGCACCGAAAAGTTTTTGACCACTGGGGTTGCCGCCAGCTATGGCTTTGACGCAATCACGGTGGCATTGCTTGGCCGCAATAACCCCTGGGGTGTTTTGGTTGCTGGCATCTTGTTCGGTGGCCTCCGTGCCGGAGCAGTCACCATGCAAGCCAGCCAAGGGGTGCCAATCGACATCGTGCTGGTTGTTCAGTCAATGATCGTGTTGTTCATTGCCGCCCCACCTTTGGTGCGCGCCATGTTCAGACTCAAAGACAAGAAGGGAGGTGCGCAGTGAAACAGTCAAAGCGCACCCCATTGATGCTCGCGGTTCTTTCGTTTGTCGGCCTTTGGCTATGGTTCTCGGCTCCAACCCAAGTCACCATGATTCAGACAACTACCGACACCGACATCATCGCGCTGCCAAGTTTCGGCCTTGCCGCGTCGTTGATTGCCGCAATCGCTTATTTTGTGATGCTGGCCACTACCGCAGTTTCGGCTTGGTGGGTTTTCAAGCTCAACCACAAAACTCCGCGCTGGGCGGTTTTGACCTACGGTTTGGCGCTGGTGCTAACCATCTTGGTGGTTTTGTTTGCTGGCAAAACCATGCCAATCACCTCGCTGCTGCAGGGTTCGCTCTCGCTTGCCGTGCCGCTTATTTTCGGCTCACTGGCCGGCGTGTTAAGTGAGCGCGTTGGCATTGTGAACATCGCAATCGACTCGCAGCTGCTTGCTGGCGCCTTTGTTTCAGCCTTCGTCGCATCGATTTCTGACAATCTTTATGCCGGTTTGCTTGGCGCAATTATCGCGGGCGCACTGGTGTCTTGGGTGCTAGCGGTGTTCAGCATCAAATACATCGTCGACCAAATCATCGTCGGTGTGGTTTTGAACGTTTTGATCGTCGGGCTAACCAACTTCTTGTTCTCTACGTTGCTCACCAGCGACATCGCCGCCTTCAACCAGCCGCCACGATTCGAAAAAATCTTGGTGCCGCTGCTAGGTCAAATACCGGTGATTGGCCCGGTTCTGTTTAACCAGACCCTAATCGTGTACCTCATGTACCTGGCTGTCGCTGGCGTGTTCGTTGCTCTGTTCAAGACCCGTTGGGGTCTTCGAGTTCGTGCCGTCGGTGAATACCCTAAGGCAGCCGACACGGTTGGCATCAAGGTCTTTCAGACCCGCTACATCTCGGTCATGATCGGCGGCGCATTGGCCGGTTTGGGCGGTTCGTTCTTTACCCTCGGTCAGGTCGGTGCCTTCGGCAAAGAGATGACCAACGGTGCTGGCTATATCGCCCTCGCCGCGCTCATCTTTGGGCGCTGGAACCCGATTTATGCCGCCTTTGCCGCGCTGCTTTTCGGCTTCGCACAGAACCTGCAATACGGATTAGCAATCATCGGCTCTGATGTTCCCAGCGAGTTCTTGCTAATGCTTCCTTACGCGCTAACGGTGGTTGCGGTGGCCGGGTTGGTCGGCAAGGTCACTGGTCCGGCAGCCGCCGGCAAGGCCTATATCAAGAGTTAGGTGCACCATGTCTGAAATCAACTGGGATGCCCTTCGGGTTGCTGCCAACGCGGCAATGCAGCGAGCCTATGTGCCCTACTCAAAGTTCAAGGTCGGTGCCGCGGCACTCACCGAAGACGGTCGAATAGTGTCTGGCTGCAATATTGAAAACGCTTCTTATGGTCTAACCCTGTGCGCCGAATGCTCGCTGCTGAGCGATCTTTTTATGCAGGGCAGCGATGGCGCCCAGGGCGCTGCCGGCAATCGCCTTGTTGCCTTCACCTGCGTAGACGGCCACGGAAACATCTTGATGCCCTGTGGGCGTTGCCGCCAGCTTTTGTTCGAGCACTCGGCACCGGGAATGGTTCTCGAAACCGTCTCTGGCATGCGAACCATAGAGCAAGTAATTCCAGATGCCTTTGGGCCTAGAGATCTCGAAGAGAGAAAATAATGGCACAATTCGCAGCCCCCGAACTCATCATCACCAAGCGCGAAAAGGGTGAGCTTTCGACCGACCAGATCGACTGGTTGATTGCCAACTACACCTCTGGCGTGGTTGCTGACGAGCAGATGTCGGCGATGGCGATGGCAATTTTGCTAAACGGCATGAACCGCCGCGAGATCAAAGACCTGACCATGGCCATGATTGCCTCGGGTGAGCGTTTGAACTACGACGACCTTGCCTGGCCAACCGCCGATAAGCACTCAACCGGCGGTGTTGGCGACAAAATCACTTTACCGCTGGCCCCGTTGGTTGCGGTGTTCGGCGTTGCTGTTCCGCAGCTTTCTGGCCGCGGTCTTGGTCACACCGGTGGCACCCTCGACAAGCTTGAGTCGATCAAGGGTTGGCGAGCATCGATCAGCAACGAAGAATTTCATCGTCAGCTGGCCGAGGTGGGCGCCGTTATCTGTGCCGCCGGCTCCGGCCTAGCACCCGCCGACCGCAAGCTCTATTCGCTTCGCGATGTCACGGGAACGGTTGAGGCAATTCCGTTGATTGCCAGTTCGATCATGTCTAAGAAAATTGCCGAAGGCACCAAGTCTTTGGTGCTCGACGTAAAGGTTGGCTCTGGTGCCTTCATGAAGAACATCGATCGCGCCCGCGAGTTGGCAACGGTCATGGTTCAGCTTGGTCAAGATGCCGGGGTCAACACCTCGGCACTTCTAACAGACATGTCGACTCCGCTCGGCCTCAAGATCGGCAATGCCCTCGAGGTCGAAGAATCGGTAGAAGTGTTGGCGGGCGGTGGGCCAGCAGATGTTGTTGAGCTGACCGTTGTTTTGGCAACCGAAATGCTTCGACTTGCCGGCAAAACCGATGTAGACGTTGCCGCCGCGCTAAAGGATGGACGCGCCATGGACAAGTGGCGCCAGATGATCTCGGCTCAAGGGGGAGACCCGGATGCCGCTTTGCCGGTTGCCAATGAGAGCCACGTGATCACAGCGCAGGCCGATGGTTATCTGAGCGAACTCGATGCGCTTGCGTTGGGCACCGCGTCTTGGCGATTGGGCGCTGGCCGAGCGCGCAAAGAGGATGCCGTGCAGTTTGGTGCTGGCATAACCCTGCACGCCCAACTTGGCGACAGGGTGACCGCGGGGCAACCTCTGTTAACCTTGTTCACAGATGAAGCCGAGCGTTTCGATCGAGCCCTAGAGGCCATCGAGGGGCATATCCAAGTGAGTCAAGAGGCCCAGCCAATTCGCAAAATTATTCTTGACCGCATCGACGGCTAACGCGCAACACAACCTGAAAGGCACCACCCATGGCCAACTTCGACATTCGTTCGCTGCCAAAGATTGCGCTGCACGACCACCTCGATGGCGGGTTGCGCCCGCAGACAATCATCGAGCTGGCAGCAGAAATCGGCTATGAGCTGCCGGCCGATAACGCAAAAGACCTAAAGCGCTGGTTCGAAAAGTCGGCCGACTCGGGCAACCTGGTTGACTATCTAAAAACCTTTGATGTCACCACCGCCGTGATGCAAACCCGCGAAGGTCTTACCCGCGTTGCTCGCGAATTTGTGCTTGACCTAGCCAACGATGGCGTAATTTATGGCGAGATTCGTTGGGCCCCAGAGCAGCACCTAACCAAGGGTTTGACCCTCGACGAAACGGTTGAGGCGGTTCAGGATGGTCTTGAGCAGGGAATCGAAATCGTAGAAGCTCAGGGTGGGTTCATTCGCACCGGGCAGTTGGTTACCGCAATGCGTCACGCCGACCGGGCACTCGAAATTGCCGAGTTGGCCGTTCGCCACCGCAACGACGGCGTGGTTGGCTTCGACATCGCCGGTGCCGAAAAGGGTTTCTTGCCGAACCGCCACAAGTTGGCTTTTGACTACCTGGCATCAGAGCTTTTTCCGGTTACCGTGCACGCCGGCGAAGCCGATGGCATTGAGAGCATCAAGGATGCAATCGTTTCGGGCCGTGCACTGCGCCTTGGCCACGGTGTTCGCCTGATCGAAGACATCATGTTTAGCCGCAGCGAAGGCGAAACCGATGTGGTTGTGCTTGGCCCGGTTGCAGAATGGGTTCACGACCGAGGAATCGCTCTCGAAACCTCGCCATCATCGAACCTTCAGACCGGTGCCATCTCGATGCTCGGCGACAAAATGACCGACCACCCAATCGACATTCTCTACGACCTTGGCTTCAAGGTGACCGTGAACACCGACAACCGCCTGATGAGTGGCACTTCGCTAACTCGCGAACTTGAGCTCTTGGTCGACGCGTTCGGCTACAACCTGGGCGACCTCGAGTTGTTCCAGATCAACGCAGCCGAGGCTGCTTTTCAAGCAATCGAAGACCGCGAAGAACTAATCGAAATGATCACCGAAGGTTTCGACCAAGCCGGTCGTTAACCCGCAATGAGGTTCGAAGCGCTGGCAGATGCCTTCTCGGCCGATTCAATTCGGGTGGGCGCAATTGCGCTAGACCGCGAACACGCAATCGAGATGGCCGGCGACCTATTGGTTGCCAGCGGTCGAGCCACACCCGAATACACCCAGCAGATGATCGACGCCCTGGTCGAACACGGCCCATACATGGTTATCGCGCCGGGTATTGCCCTGGTGCATGGCCGGCCATCCGCATCAGTTTTAGAAACCGGTCTCTCGTTGGTTACTTTGGCGCAGCCGATTGTTTTTGGCAATCAGGCAAACGACCCGGTGCGCTTGGTGATTGGCCTCTGCGCCTTTGACCACAGCTCACATTTAGGGCTAATGCAAGAGCTGGCAGCATTTTTGATGAATGACCGTTATGTGAATTCGCTGTTAAATGCGGTGGATTCCGAACAGATTCGCGAACTCTTCTAAATTCGCCTGCGACAATGAAGGCATGAAGATTTTTGCCGTGTGTGGGATGGGCATCGGTACGTCTGTTTTATTGAAGATGAATGCCGAGAAGGTTTTGCGCCAGCTCGAACTAGATGCCACGGTTGAGGCCACCAGCGTCGACATTGCTCGCGCCTCACGCGACGCGCAAATCATTCTGACCACGCCAGATTTGGTGCCTCAGCTTCAGGGTCTGCCCTCAGAGATTATTGCCATCGAGCACTTCTTTGACCTCGAAGAGATCACCGAAAAGCTTTCGAAGAGCCTGCTCTAGCTCAAAACCTTTCGCATTGCTGCCTCAAGCGAGGCCAGCGAGCTTTTTGCAGCGCCTGACGAATCACCAATCGCTTGCAAATAGCACTTCAGTTTCGGTTCGGTGCCAGATGGGCGCACAATCACACGTCGGCCATCGGCCAAATCGAAGCGCACTCCATCGGTGGCCGCAAGGTTTTCTGTGGCAACCAAAAGGTCGGTGAATTTGGCCTTTGCGCCATCGATAACCCCGGGAGTTTGCTGACGAAGTTTTGCCATCAAGCCCGAAATAACCTCAAGGTCGGTGACTCGAATTGAAATTTGGCCGGTTGCGTAGTGACCAAAGCGTGAACCAAGTTCAGCCAGGTGGTCGGTTAGCGTTTGACCGGTTTCGGCCAGGCGGGTGGCCAGCTCGACAATAATCAGCGCCGCAGAAATGCCGTCTTTGTCTGGCGTGCGGCCAGCATCTACGCAATAACCCAGCGCTTCTTCGTAGCCAAAAATTAAGTTCGGCACTTTCGAAATCCACTTGAAACCGGTCAAGGTTTCGCGATAGTCGAGGCCATAGTGCTTTGCCACTTCGCCAAGGGCCGAGGATGAAACGATTGAGCAGGCTAGAGCGCCGGTTCTACCCTCGGCCACAGCCCTCCGCGCCATCTCATCGCCAAGAATCAAGCCGATTTCATCACCGGTCAACCGGCGCCATTTTTCGGCTGCCGATTCGTCGCGCACACCCACCGCAAGCCGATCGGCGTCGGGGTCGTTGGCAATAATTAGGTCGGCATCAACCTCGCGGGCCTTGGCAAAGCTGAGTTCCATTGCGCCAGGTTC
>JBEGKM010000023.1:0-9853 GCA_041184065.1 Actinomycetota bacterium | reverse complement strand
AGATGAACTCCCACATTCGATCGCAGTCACCATCGATGAAATGGCCCAGCGAAAGGGTCGTGACTTGACTGATATTCACGCCAACATTTTCGTCGAGCGCGATTCTCAAAAGGGCATCATCATTGGTCACAAGGGCAGCCGCCTGATTGACGTAGGAAAGCGAGCGCGCCTCGAAATTGAGACGTTGCTAGGTACCAAGGTTTACCTGAGTTTGCGAGTGAAGGTTGCCAGTGAATGGCAGCGTGACCCGAAACAATTGGGCAAACTCGGGTTCTAAGGTGCTAACCTAAAAACGTGTTCTTCGGTCTCCTACTTATTGGCCGCGACGAGGCCTAAACCGGCCTTCCTCGTCGCGGAGCCTTCTGCTGGCTGACCACCTAAACACAAGGAAGACCAAAAATGAAAAACACTCAGCGCCCATCTGGCATGCCGGTTCACAAATACCAGCCCTTTCACGAGCAAATTCAGGTAAACCTGCTTGACCGCACCTGGCCAAGCAAGTTGATCACCGAAGCCCCCCGTTGGTGTGCGGTAGATCTACGCGATGGCAATCAGGCTTTGATCGATCCGATGAGCCCCGAGCGAAAGCTAAAGATGTTCAAGCTCCTGGTCGACATGGGCTACAAAGAGATCGAAGTTGGTTTTCCTTCAGCCAGCCAGACTGACTTTGACTTCGTGCGTCTGCTGATCGAAGATGGCCACATCCCAGCAGACGTAACCATCCAGGTTCTCACTCAAGCTCGCGACGCACTAATCGAGCGCACCTACGAGTCGCTCAAGGGTGCCAAACAAGCCATCGTGCACTTCTACAACTCGACTTCTGTTCTGCAACGTCGCGTGGTTTTCAATCAAGACAAACAGGGCATCATGGAGATCGCTCTTGCTGGAGCGCGCAAGTGTCGTTCACTCGAGTCGACAATTCCAGAAACCGACGTTTATTACGAGTACTCACCAGAGTCTTACACCGGAACCGAGCTTGAGTATGCAGTCGAGGTTTGCAACGCGGTAATCGAAGTGATTGACCCCAAGCCTGAACACAAGATGGTTATCAACCTGCCAGCGACCGTTGAGATGGCCACACCCAACGTATATGCCGATTCGATCGAGTGGATGAGCCGCAACATAGATCGCCGGGACAGCATTCTCATTTCGCTTCACCCTCACAACGACCGCGGCACAGCGGTTGCTGCAGCTGAACTTGGCTATCTTGCCGGCGCTGACCGAATTGAAGGTTGTCTTTTCGGCAACGGTGAGCGCACCGGAAACGTTGACCTAATCACACTTGGCTTGAACCTATTTAGTCAGGGTGTAGACCCGCACATCGATTTCAGTAACCTCGACGAAATCAAGCGAACCGTCGAGTACTGCAACCAGTTGCCGGTGCATGAACGAAGCCCATACGGCGGAGATTTGGTTTACACGGCATTTTCGGGTTCACACCAAGACGCCATCAAAAAGGGCTTTGAACTAATGGAGAAAGACGCCAAGCAAAAGGGCGTCTCTGTCGATGACCTAGTTTGGGCTGTCCCATACCTGCCAATCGACCCTAAGGACGTCGGGCGTTCATACGAAGCCGTCATCCGAGTCAATTCGCAGTCTGGAAAGGGTGGCGTCGCCTACCTATTGAAGACCGACCACCAACTGGATCTCCCTCGCAAACTTCAAATCGAATTCTCGCGAGTGGTTCAGAACAAGACCGATCAAGACGGTGGCGAAGTTTCGTCAAGCAATCTTTGGGATATCTTCACCGACGAATATTTGCCAGCACAGCCTGATCGCATCGACCTGAAGTGGGGTCGCTTCGAATTGAAGAAGATGCGCACCGAGAGCAACATGGATGGTGTCGTGGCACTAGACATCATCCTTCGCGACGGCGCTGGTGAACTGGCTGCGCAGGGAACAGGAAACGGACCAATATCAGCGTTCCTGGATGTTCTTGCAAAGCAGGGCGTGAAGGTACGCCTGCTTGACTACGTTGAACACACCTTGAGCGAGGGTGGCGATGCCCAAGCGGCGGCCTATGTCGAACTTGAAGTCGACGGGCAGGTGCTTTGGGGAGTTGGAATCGATGGAGACATTTCAACCGCTTCGCTCAAGGCAGTTATTTCTTCGGTAAACCGAGCCCTTCGCGCTTAGTTTGATAGGTCTACCCGATACTTAGAGGGTGCCACTATATCGAGACGAAGCAGTAGTTCTGCGAACCCATAAATTGGGTGAGGCAGACCGCATCGTAACGATGCTCTCAAGGGCAAACGGTCAGATTCGAGCAGTCGCCAAAGGTGTTCGTAGGACCGGTTCCAAATTCGGTTCGAGGCTTGAGCCTTTCATGGTGATAGAGGCTCAGTTTTACGAGGGCAGAACGCTCGATGTAGTGAACCAGGTTGAGACGATCGGTGCATATGGGCGAGAAATCATCGAGGATTACCGCACATATACCGCCGCAACGGCAATGGTCGAGACGGCCGAAAAGCTAACCGGGGATGATTCAACACCTCAGCAATACCTTCTACTCGTTGGCGCGCTTCGAGCTCTTGCCAACAAAGAACACGACTCCTCGCTGGTTCTTGATTCATATTTGCTTCGAGCCCTTGCAATAGCCGGCTGGGCACCCAATTTTTATGATTGTGCCCGCTGTGGCGACCCAGGACCGCACCAAGCCTTTGTGATGCAGCTCGGCGGTGTGGTTTGCCGTGACTGCAGGCCCGCGGGTGCTGCCGTCATCGATCCTCTAACCGGTGACCTTCTCGGGGCGTTATTGGCTGGAGATTGGAGCATTGCGGATGTTGCGCCAGAGGGCATTCGAGCTTCTGCATCGGGTATCGTTGCTGCGTATAGCCAGTGGCACATAGAGCGCGGGCTGAAATCATTGCAACACGTGGAGCGCGAGTGACCGAATTCATACCCGTCAGCAAACCCGGTATTCAGGTTCCAGCCTTTGAACCAGGTTCTGTACCTCGTCACATAGCCATCGTCATGGATGGAAACGGCCGTTGGGCGAATGAACGTGGGCTGACCCGCATCGAAGGGCACAAAGCGGGTGAGAAGGCCCTGCTAGACGTGGTTGCCGGTGCGATTGAAGCTGGCGTTGAGTACTTAACCGTTTATGCGTTCTCTACCGAAAACTGGAAGCGTTCGCCAGATGAAGTGCGCTTTCTCATGGGTTTCAATCGCCAGGTGCTTCGAGAGCGTCGCAATCAATTGAACGCTTGGGGGGTCCGCATTCGATGGGCTGGACGAAGGCCAAAGCTTTGGCTCAGCGTCATCGATGAGCTCAAGACTGCAGAGAAACTAACCGCAAAAAACACCAAACTGCACCTAACCATGTGCGTCAACTACGGTTCGAGAATTGAAATTTTGGACGCAGTGAATGCCATCACTCAGGACGTTGCTACCGGCAAGCTTAAGCCTGGTTCGATAACCGAAAAGTCACTCCAGAAGTACCTAAATTCGAATTACCTCCCAGACGTTGACTTGTTTCTTCGGTCTTCGGGGGAGCAACGCACTTCAAACTTCTTGCTTTGGCAGTCGGCCTACGCAGAGTTTGTCTTCATGGACACCCTTTGGCCGGATTTTGATAGGCGATCCCTCTGGCAAGCAATCGAGCTTTTTGCAAACAGAAATCGCCGCTTCGGCGGTGCCGTCGACCAGCCAAAATCGGCCAAGTCAAAGTAGACTTATAACTTCGAATAAGCACCAGGCAACCAGCCTGGGCAAGGAGTTCAATTGGCTACCCCAAATCGTCTAGATTCAGTAATTTCTCTCGCAAAGCGTCGCGGATTTGTTTTCCAGGCTGGCGAAATCTATGGCGGCAGCCGTTCGGCTTGGGACTACGGACCGCTAGGTGTCGAGCTGAAGGAAAACATCAAGCGCCAGTGGTGGCGAACCATGGTGAATTCTCGAGAAGACATTGTCGGCTTGGATTCATCCGTGATTCTTCCTCGCAAGGTTTGGGAGGCTTCTGGCCACGTTCGCGAGTTCTCAGACCCACTTATTGAGTGCACAGCCTGCCACAAGCGCTTTCGTCAGGATCATCTCGAAGAGGCCTTCGAGGAGAAGAAGGGTCGCGCGCCTGAGTCTATGAACGATATTGCTTGCCCCAACTGTGGTGGCAAGAGCACCTGGACCGAACCCAAGGCATTCAACGGGTTGTTGCAGACCTTTCTGGGACCTGTTGCAGCCGAGGAAGGCCTTCACTATCTTCGTCCAGAGACCGCTCAGGGCATCTTCGTAAACTTCGCAAACGTTTTGGGCGCAGCACGCATGAAGCCGCCTTTTGGCATCGGTCAGATTGGAAAGTCTTTCCGCAACGAAATCACCCCAGGAAACTTCATTTTCCGTACTCGCGAGTTTGAACAAATGGAGATGGAGTTCTTCGTAGAGCCAGGCACCGATGAGCAGTGGCACGACTACTGGATTGAACAGCGAATGAACTGGTACACGGATCTCGGAATTAACCCTGACAACCTGCGACTTTACGAGCACGCCAAAGAGAAGCTTTCGCACTACTCAAAGCGAACCGTTGACATTGAGTACCGCTTTGGCTTCTCAGGTAGCGAATTTGGTGAGCTCGAGGGCATTGCCAACCGCACCGACTTCGATTTGAGCACTCACTCGCGCGAATCAGGCACCGACCTTAGCTACTTCGACCAGGTTAAGGGCGAACGCTGGTTCCCATATGTAATCGAACCGGCGGCCGGCCTTACTCGCTCATTGATGGCGTTTTTGGTCGACGCATATCACGAGGATGAGGCACCAAACACGAAGGGTGGTGTCGATATTCGCACCGTCTTGAGGCTCGATTACCGCTTGGCGCCAGTCAAGGCCGCGGTATTGCCACTTTCACGCAACGAAGACCTTTCTCCGGTTGCCCGAAACCTTGCTCAAGAGCTTCGTGGTTACTGGAACATCGACTTCGATGACTCTGGTGCTATTGGTCGTCGATACCGTCGCCAGGATGAAATCGGAACACCATTCTGCGTAACGGTTGACTTCGAAACTCTTGACGATCAGGCTGTGACCGTTCGTGAGCGCGACACAATGCAGCAGGAGCGCGTTTCACTCTCGAAGATTCGCGAGTATCTAGGCTCGAAACTCGTTTCATAGGTTTCGATGAGCGAGCTAATGTCTAAACCAGCGTTGCAGTATGGCAAAATCGCCATCAACACGCCAGTTGTGCTCGCTCCAATGGCTGGCATCACTAACACTGCGTTTAGGCGTCTCTGCCGCGAATTCGGTGGCGGCCTCTACGTTTCTGAAATGGTCACCTCTCGAGCACTGGTTGAGCGCACCGAAGAGTCTCTTCGGCTAGTTGGTCATCACGAATCCGAGGACATTCGATCGGTTCAGCTTTACGGAGTCGACCCGAAGACCATCGCTGAAGCTGTGACCATGTTGGTCGCCGAGGACCGCGCGGATCACATCGACTTGAACTTCGGTTGCCCGGTTCCAAAGGTGACCCGCAAGGGTGGCGGCGCAGCGCTTCCTTGGAAGCAAGATCTATTCTCAGCAATTGTTCAAGCAGCGGTGAAGGCGGCCGGCGAGATTCCGCTCACCGTAAAAATGCGAAAGGGCATCGACGCCGATCACCTTACCTACATCGACGCAGGTAAATCGGCTCGAGATGCGGGAGTGACCGCGGTGGCCCTGCATGGGCGAACAGCGTCCGAATACTATTCCGGCCAGGCAGACTGGACTGCGATCGCAAGGCTTCGCGAGTCATTGCCAGATGTTCAGGTTCTTGGAAACGGCGATATTTGGTCTGCTGCCGATGCGATTCGCATGATGCGTGAGACCGGCGTAGACGGAGTAGTTGTGGGTCGAGGTTGCCTAGGGCGGCCATGGCTATTTGGTGACCTTCAGGCTGCTTTTGATGAGTACCAGCGTGACCCGAACTCAAATGCAGCGATCGATCCAATTCAGCCTGATTTAGGCCAGGTTGCCGATGCTTTCAAGCGTCACGGCGAGTTGCTGGTTGAGTTTTTCGAATCCGAGGAACATGCTTGCCGCGACATTCGAAAGCACGTTGCTTGGTACTTCAAGGGGTACCCGGTCGGTGGCGAATTCAGGGCTGCGCTTGCTCAGGTTGAGTCTTTGTCGCACATGGATGACATACTCGGAACCCTCGACAGGTCACAACCGTATCCGGGTGAAGAGGCTGAAGGCCCAAGAGGGCGACTGGGCGGGGCGAAGGTTTGTGCACTTCCTGAAAATTGGCTTGATTCTCGCGAGCTAGCCGGAGACCAGCGTCGAGTTTTGCAAGACGCTGAACTCGGTGTTTCGGGAGGATAGATGGAGCTCAGGCACAACCAGGAACTGGGCTATTCGGATTTCGATCGTGAACGCTTTGAACCCGAGGGGCGAAGCGGGCCTCTTCGCCGTGGTGAATTTGCCCGAGATCGCGCGAGGGTTGTTCACTCTTCTGCACTGAGACGCCTTGGAGCCAAGACGCAAGTGCTCTCGCCCTCGGGCGGAGACTTTGCGCGAACCCGATTGACCCATTCGCTCGAGGTCGCACAGATAGGTCGCGAGATGGCTATCGATTTGGGCTTAAATGCCGACATCGTAGACATGGCTTGTTTAGCTCACGATTTGGGACACCCACCTTTTGGACACAACGGTGAAAAGGCCCTCGACGCTTGGGCACGTGACATCGGCGGCTTTGAAGGAAACGCCCAAACCCTGAGGTTGCTCACCAGAATTGAACCAAAAGTTTTCGTGAACGGCCGATCGGTGGGCCTTAACCTCACCAGGGCCAGCCTAGATGCGACTTGCAAGTATCCATGGGCTAGAGCGGAGGCTTCTTCCGACACTGGCGCCGATCACTCAATCAAATTCGGTGTTTACGAGGATGATCGACCGGTATTTGAGTGGCTTCGCCAAGGTGCCCCTGCTCGGCAGAAGAGCGTCGAGGCTCAGGTAATGGATTTTAGTGATGACGTTGCTTACTCGGTTCACGATTTCGAGGACGCAATCGTGTCTGGATTCGTAAACCTAGCCGAGCTGGCCGATGAAGCTCGCGAGTCAGATCTCCTGGGCAAGATATCTGATTGGAATGGCGCAACAATCTCGCGAGATAGATTGGCCGGAGCGCTAGCTGACCTGCGTCGTAACGAATACTGGCTTACTTCATTCGACGGTTCGGCGATTTCACAGGGAACCCTGAAAAACCTGACAAGTGCGCTTATTGGCCGTTTCGTTAGTCGCACCACAGAAGCAATTGTCGACGCGTCGTCGGCCGACTCGATGGCCAGATTTGGTGCGATGCTGATCGTGCCAGAATCGGTAAAGACTGAGATAGCTGTGCTCAAGGGAATCGTGTCGGCTTTCTTGATGTCTCACGAATCACGCAGGCCATTTTATGAATGGCAGCGGGCAATTCTCATCGAACTATGCGATGCTCTCTTGAGTGCCAACGGTGACCACCTCGATGAATACTCGGCGGGGGCATGGTCACAGGCTAAAACCGAATCTGAGCAACGTCGAATAATTGTCGACCAGGTTGCCTGTTTGACCGACCAGAGTGCGCTTGCTTTGCACAACCGACTCGTGTCGAACAACCCCTAGTTAGGATTGGCACATGGCTGGCAAAATTCGAGCTCGTGACATCGAAGAGGTAAAGTCGCGCATAAACATCGCGGATGTTGTCTCGGACTATGTTGCGCTACGACCCGCGAGCGTCGGTTCGCTCAAAGGTCTCTGCCCCTTTCATGACGAGAAATCACCATCTTTCAACGTAAGACCAGTCCAAGGTTTTTATCATTGCTTTGGCTGTGGCGAAGGCGGCGACGTTTACAAATTTGTGCAGCAAATGGATTCGCTGTCTTTTTATGAGGCCGTAGAGAAACTTGCAGGACGTGTCGGTTTTGAATTGACCTATGAGGAGGGTGGTTCAAGCTCAGATACCGGGCAGCGAAACCGCATCCTTGAGGCCAATGCGGCTGCGGCGGCGTTCTATAGAACTCAATTAATGACCGATGCCGCGATACCAGGTCGCGATTTTTTGAAGGGTAGGGGCTTCGATAAAGCAGCGGCAGATCACTTTGAAATTGGCTTTGCACCCAAGGGCTGGAATGGCCTTTTTGATCATCTATCCGCGCTTGGCTTCACGCTTGATGAGTTGCTAGCTGCTGCTTTGGTAACTAAATCTGAGCGCGGCGCCTATGACAAGTTTCGTGGTCGACTCATTTGGCCAATCAAGGATTCAACCGGCCAGGTGATCGGCTTTGGTGCCCGCAAGCTATTTGATGATGACAATGGGCCGAAATATTTAAACACCAGCGACACTCTGGTTTATCACAAGAGCCAGGTCTTGTATGGCATCGACCTTGCCAAGAAGGACATCTCAAAAAAGCAACAGGTTGTTGTTGTCGAGGGCTACACCGATGTAATGGCTTGCCACCTTGCCGGAATTACGACGGCGGTGGCAACCTGTGGCACTGCCTTCGGCGACGACCACATTCGCACACTGAATCGCATGCTTAGTGCCGATCGTGATGTTCCCGCTGAGGTCATTTTTACATTTGACCCTGATGCCGCTGGTCAAAAGGCTGCAATGCGAGCATTCAGCGACTCTCACAAATTCAATGCCCAAACCTTTGTTGCTATCGGTCCAGACGGGTTAGATCCCTGTGACCTGCGCTCGGCCAAGGGTGACGAATCTGTGCAGCTGATGATTGAAAAGAAAAAGCCACTTTTCGAGTTTGCGATTCGCCAAAAAATATCAAAATTTGATCTCTCGACAATTGAAGGGCGGGTCGGTGCGGCTAGAGCTGCGGCACCGGTTGTGGCTTCGATTCGAGATGCCGCCATGCGCCCGGCGTATGTTCGTGAGCTCGCAGGTTGGGTAAACCTCGATGGAAATGAAGTGGCCAGCATCGTGGATTCAATTGCCAAAAAGGTTCGTGGCGAAGCCGTTGCTGAGCTAAGAAAAGACATTCAACCCACCGAATCTCCTAGTGAACCAGATGCTGGCCGTGTCGAACCGATAAATCTGAACGATCCAATCATGCGGTTTGAGCGTCAGGTTCTAGAAGTGGTTCTTCAAGTTCCAGAGGCTGTTAAGCCAGAGCAACTCATTCAGATTGTTCGTGGGGGTTTCAGTCACCCAAGTCACAATGCGGTTTTGGTGGCTGTAGGATCTTCGTCGGCATCGCTTGGGCAATCAACGTGGCTGCAAACGGTCGCTTCGGCGTGCGCCCCAGATTTGCACCCCTTACTTAGAGAAATCGCTGCTCAACCACTACCAGCTTCCGACTCTGAGGGTCTGAAGCGTTACGGTCAAGGTGTCATAGCAAGGGCTTTGGTAAACGTGTTGGCTCGCGAGAAGGCCGACTTGCTCGCCGAGCTTCGAAGGGTCGAGCCAGGCTCTGCTGAAGCTGCCCGAGTGCAACAGAGTTTGATTGATGTCGAGCAGCAGAGAAGGGCGCTTCAGTAATGTCAACCGTGATTGCGCAAGGCCCAGGCACGCACCATTCTTATGAACGGTTCATTGCAGATGGCGGGGCCGAATTTTCGGACGAAACAGCTGATGCAACTGGGTTAATCTGGCACGACTACCACGGGCCTGAGGAACTAAAGCGCTGCCTTCAAGCCAACCCGCAACTTCTTTGGGTGCAACTTCCATTTGCCGGTGTTGACAGTTTTTCCGAACTATTCGATTGGATTTCTGAGAATCGCCCTAATTTGCAAGTTACATCTGCCAAGGGCGCTTACCGGGAACCGGTTGCTGAGCACGCCTTGATGCTGGCGCTTGCCCTTGGCCGAGCAATTCCAGCTCGAGTCAAGGCAGGAACCTGGGGTGGAAAGTTCGCAGTAAGTATGTTTGACGCCCAGGTTTTGATTTATGGTGGCGGTG
>JBEGKM010000022.1:0-10054 GCA_041184065.1 Actinomycetota bacterium | reverse complement strand
AAGAGATAACTTGAGTCGTGCGGGCCGGCAGCGGCCTCTGGGTGGTACTGAACCGAGAAGGCAGGGATGTCTAGGCACTCCAGGCCCTCAACGCAGTCGTCGTTGAGTGAAACATGGCTCACTGTCACACGGCCAAACCCGGCAGGGCTCTGAACCTCGGGTCCTCCGTCAACCTTGACGGCGAAGCCGTGGTTGTGAGCGGTCACCTCGACCCGTCCGGTCTTGCGGTCTAGAACGGGCTGGTTGATACCGCGGTGACCGAAAGGCAACTTGTAGGTGTCAAATCCGAGAGCACGACCGAGCAGCTGGTTTCCGAAGCATATGCCAAAGAATGGAATTCTCTTTCCAAGAATCTCTCGTAGCACTTCAACCTGGCCACCGGCAGCCTCTGGGTCGCCAGGGCCGTTTGAATAAAACACGGCGTCCGGCTTGGTGGCAAGAATCGCCGCCGCGTCGCTCTTTGCTGGCAGCATAACGGTCTCTAGTCCGCGATGGTTCATGTGTTCGATCGTCGAACGCTTAATTCCAAGGTCCAGGATCGCAACGCGCCCAACAAACTCTCCCTCAGCGGCGTTCGTGTATGCGGAGCCCGTGGTGACAGTGTCGCTAAGCGAAAGCCCCTTCATCTTCACCGCAGACTGAACTTCTCCAAGCAGATCTTCGATAGGGGTTTTGGCCAGTTCACCAGAAAAGATTCCAGCGCGCATGGTTCCAGCGGATCGAAGGTGTCGAGTCAAAGCTCGAGTGTCCACACCAGCGATACCCACAACCGAGTACTTCTCGAGCTCTTCACCAAGGCTCTTCTCGGCTCGAAAATTCGAAACGATGCGTGATGCATCGCGAACCACATAGCCCGCAACCCAAACCTTGCTCGACTCTTCGTCACGTGAATTTACTCCCGTGTTGCCAATATGAGGAGCGGTCTGCACCACAATCTGGCCGGCATACGAAGGGTCGGTCAGGGTCTCTTGGTAGCCGGTCATTCCGGTGGCAAATACGATCTCGCCAACGTTCTTACCTACGGCTCCGTAAGACTGCCCGCGGAATACGCGGCCATCTTCGAGCACTAAAACTGCCTGAGTCATTTGACTACCTCTCTGGTGATGATGCTTTCAATGCTCGCGATGAGTGCCTCGCGAGAAGATGTTTCTACGAATCGCAAGTGCGTGGCGAGCTCGGTTGAATCCTGCATCCAGCAGATGCTAAGCAAACCGTCGGTTTCAACCGCTTTATCAATGACCGCGGTTGACTTAGTGACTTCAGTGAGTTGCGTCTTATCAATGGCCAGAGGCCGTTCCCCTGTGCGCAAGATCAATAAACCCTCAGAGAAAACCAAAATTTGCCCATTGCCACGCGAACCCAGGCCATAGGCGTTCACGCGCTCAAGTTTGTTGTCTGCGAATGTCGTGGCAACGTAAAAAGCCTTCGACTCTGCAATCGGTTCGCCAAAAAATTCGAGAGCCTCAAGCGGTGCTTCAAAAGTGGCTTCTTGCATTCGTTGGCGGCGCTTCCAGGCTGCATAAGCGAAGGCGCCAACCAAGCAAACGAGGATGACGGTATAAATCGCCATTTCAAATTTGGTCATCATGCTCGGCCCGCCTTTGCCAGGTTGCCATCGCGAACGGTGAAGTAACCTCGGTAGATAGTGTGCTTCACGCGACCAGGCAGCTCGAGTCCGACATACGGAGAGTTTTTTGATTTAGAGGCGCTTTCGGCAATCACTGTTCGTATCGCAGTCGGGTCGATCAGGGTCAAGTTAGCTACTGAGCCAACCGAAATTTCGACACCTTGATTAGGGTCTTGGCCAATTTTTGCCGGGTTGACTGAAAGCACCTCGGCCACGCGGTTCCAGTTTGACCTGCCGCTGTCGACTAGCACGAGTTGAGCAATTGACGCAGCGGTTTCGAGGCCAATCATCCCAAACGCAGCAGCGTTCCATTCGCAGTCTTTTGCCTCGATGGGGTGTGGGGCGTGGTCGGTTGCGATGATGTCGATGGTTCCATCAATCAATGCTTCGCGAAGCGCCAACACGTCAGACTCGGTGCGCAAGGGCGGGTTTACTTTATAAACAGAGTTGTATGAGCGAACCAGTTCGTCGGTTAGCAAAAGGTGGTGCGGCGTAACCTCAGCGGTTACCGAAATGCCGCGAGCCTTTGCCCAGCGAACAATCTCGACCGAACCAGCGGTCGACAGGTGACAGATGTGCACACGTGAGCCAACATGCTCGGCTAGCAAAACGTCTCTGGCGATTATTGACTCTTCGGCAACCGAAGGCCAACCGGTTAGTCCGAGTTCTGCCGAAACGGCACCTTCGTGCATTTGAGCACCTTCGGTGAGTCTTGGCTCTTGGGCGTGCTGTGCAATTACTCCCCCAAACGCCTTCACGTACTCGAGCGCTCGACGCATCAAAACCGGATCGTGCACACACTTTCCGTCATCCGAAAAAACACGTACATTGGCCTTTGAATTCGCCATTGCACCAAGCTCGGCAAGTTGGTTGCCTTCAAGCCCAACGGTCACTGCGCCGATCGGAAAGACTTCGGCATATCCGGCCTCGCGGCCAAGTGCCGCGACCTGCTCAACCACGCCCGCGGTGTCAGCGACCGGGCTCGTGTTGGCCATTGCATGAACGGCAGTGAAACCACCCAAAGCAGCCGCCTGGGTTCCCGTTAGAACGGTTTCGCTCTGCTCGAAGCCTGGTTCACGAAGGTGAGTGTGAAGATCAACCAGGCCAGGTAGGGCCACCAAGCCGCTGCAGTCGATTTCCTCGGTGCCGTTAAGGCTCGAGCCGATTGCGGTTACAACTTCGCCAGTGATTTGAATATCGACGACGGGACCATCGCCGATGGAAACGTTTTTGAGAACGAAACTAGTTGACATTGTTGGCCCTTTCGCCAGAGAGAACAGAGAACAAAACGGCCATGCGAACCGAGACGCCGTTGGCAACCTGTTCGAGCACGGTTGACTGAGGTGAATCCGCCGAAATCGCATCAATCTCAAGACCACGATTCATTGGGCCGGGGTGCATCACGATTGCTCCAGGCTTTAGCGTGCCCAAGCGGTCGGCGTTGAATCCCCAAATGCGGGCATACTCGCGCTCTGAAGGAAAATAGCTAGCGTTCATGCGCTCGGCCTGCACTCGAAGCATCATGACGACATCCGGTTTTTCTTCGGCAAGAACATCGTCGAGCGAGTAATTAAGCTGTGCCTTCATACCCGAAGCGTTTGCGGGCAAAAGAGTTGGTGGAGCCACGAAGTGAACCTCGGCGCCCAAGGTGTTTAGCAAAAGCAGGTTCGAGCGTGCCACTCTTGAGTGCAGAATGTCGCCAACGATTGCCACCTTGACGCCCTCAAGAGCCTTACCGTTCGAGGCGCTGCCGTGCAGTCGTTTACGCATGGTGAAAGCATCCAGCAGAGCTTGGGTTGGGTGCTCATGAGTTCCGTCGCCCGCGTTTACGATTGCGCCATTGATCCAGCCGCTGTGCGCCAGCACGTTGGCGGCACCAGAGGCGGAGTGACGAATGACGACAGCATCAGCACCCATGGCCTCTAGAGTCTGAGCCGTGTCTTTCAGGCTTTCACCCTTTGAAACACTCGAACCCTTGGCCGAAAAGTTGATGACATCTGCCGACAAGCGCTTGGCTGCCAACTCGAACGAGATGCGGGTGCGGGTTGAATCTTCGAAGAAGAGATTTACGACGGTTTTGCCACGAAGCGTTGGTAGCTTTTTGATTTCGCGGTCGTTCACATCTGCCATTCCCTCGGCGATGTCTAGAATCTCGATGGCCTGATCGCGGCTCAAGTCGCCCGCTGACAAAAGATTTCGGTTCATGCTCACGCCTCAATCACCACTGCGTTTTTGCCATCCGATTCGTTCAATTGAACACGGATTCGCTCCTCGCGAGCGGTCGGCAGATTCTTGCCAACAAAGTCCGCGCGAATTGGCAACTCTCGATGGCCACGATCAACCAAAACTGCCAATCTAACCGCTCTAGGACGCCCAAAGTCATTCAGCGCATCGAGCGCAGCGCGAATGGTGCGCCCACTGAAAAGCACATCGTCGACTAAAACGACGACCTTGTCATCGATGCCCTGCGCCGGAATGTGTGTCTCTGTGACGTTTCTAACGGGGTTTTGTGCAAGATCATCGCGGTACATCGTGATGTCGAGTCGACCCAGCAGTTCATCGACGTCGGTTTCGGGCTCGGCCTTGGCGATAACGGCGGCGATGCGCTCAGCCAGCAAAACACCGCGGGTTGGAATACCCAGAATTACGAGATTTTTGCTGCCACTCTTCTGCAACGCAGTGTTGGCTTCGAGAATTTCATGAGCAATACGTGTGACTGCGCGATCGATGTCGTCGCTGCTCAAGACGGTGCGTGAAGACACGCCCACCTCCTTCTCCGTCTCTCTGGACGGTCTTTAAAGGATGTTGATGTCTAGTGTAGCAGTCGAAAACCGCTATTTTGCTGACTTTGTTGCTGCAATCCTTGACAGTAGCCCATTAACAAATGAACCGGAGTCATCGGTCGAAAGCTCCTTTGCAAGCTCGACCGCCTCGTTGATTGCGACGGCATCTGGAACTTCGCCGTTGTGCAGAATTTCCCACACAGCGCAGCGCAAAATCGCTCGATCTAGGTTTGGCATTCGGTCTAGCGCCCATCCCTGTGAGTAGGTTTCGAGCAAGTCATCAATTTCGTCGTGGTGTTCGATGATGCCTTCGACGATCTCTCGGGCATAACCAAAAATTGCATCCTGGTTCTGACGGTCGGCTGCTAGGTCGGCAACTTCATTTAGAAGTTGAAGTGGAGAGATTTTGCGAAGGTCTGCCGCGAAAACGGCGTCAACTGCGCGCTTGCGAGCCTTAGTTCGTGCGCTCAACTTAGTCGGTCACGCGCCCGAGGTAATCACCGGTGCGGGTATCTACACGAACCTTGGTGCCGATTTCTAGGAACAGAGGTACCTGAATATTTAGGCCGGTCTCAACCGTTGCTGGCTTGGTGCCACCTGAAGATCGGTCTCCCTGAAGCCCAGGCTCGGTGTAGGTAACCTCGAGAACTACGCTCGCTGGAAGCTCAACGTAGATCGGGTTTCCTTCGTGCATCGCTACTACGGCCTCTTGGTTCTCAAGAAGGTAGTTGACTGCGTCGCCAACGGTTGCTTCTCCCAAAGTGACCTGATCGTAAGTCTCGTTGTCCATGAAAATGAATCCTTCACCATCGTTGTAAAGGTAGTTCATGTTGCGCTTGTCAACGTTGGCGGTCTCAACCTTTACGCCAGCGTTGAAGGTCTTGTCGACAACCTTGCCAGTCAGAACGTTCTTGAGCTTTGAACGCACGAACGCTGCGCCCTTGCCTGGCTTAACGTGCTGGAACTCGATTACAGCCCAAAGCTGCCCTTCGATGTTTAGAACCATGCCGTTCTTGAGGTCATTGGAAGTTGCCATGACGAATCACTCGTTTCAGATTGTTCAAAAAAATAAACGCAGATTGTGCGTTTGCAACATTCTAACCGATTTAGGCGGCTAGTTGGTTGAGCGCCAGTAGGTAGGACTCGGCGCCAAAGCCCGCAATTACACCCGTCGCAACACCCGAAATAACGCTCTTGTGGCGAAACTCCTCACGGGTGTGGGGGTTACTCAGGTGTACCTCGATCAGTTTGCGACCTGATTTGGTTATCTGAACAGCAGCATCGCGAACGGCATACGAGTAGTGAGTGAACGCGGCAGGGTTCAAAACCACATCCAGACCCCGGTCAACTGCCTCGTGAATCCAGCCAATAAGCTCTGATTCACTGTCTGTTTGGCGCATTTCAACGACAAAACCAAGTTCGCCGGCACGCTTTTCGACCAAAGCTTCAAGGCCGGCATAGTCGACCGAGCCATAAATGTCAGGTTCTCGCGAGCCAAGGCGGCCCAAGTTAGGCCCGTTTAGTACCAATACAGTCGTCATAAGTTCAGATTACCTAGTCTTCGAGAATCTCTTGATAGGCGGCGTGCAACATCTCAGGAGTTGGTGCGGTCATAATGGTTGGTTTTCCAATCGCATCAAGCACAACAAAGCGCAGTGTTCCGGCTCGCGATTTCTTATCTCGCTGCATGGTTTCAGTCAATTGGCCCCATTTTTCAGCCTTGTAGGTGGTGGGTAGCCCAAGTAACTTCAACACAGAGCGGTGGCGGTCGACTACTTCGTCGCTCAATCGACCAGCAAGACGGGCAAGTTCTGCCACAAAAACCATTCCGATTGCAACAGCAGCGCCATGGCGCCACTTGTAGCGCTCGGCGTGTTCGATTGCGTGACCAAGAGTGTGCCCATAATTCAAAATTTCACGTAGACCAGCCTCTTTGAAATCAGAGCCGACAACGCGCGCTTTGATCGCGACCGAGCGTTCAATAATCTCCTGAAACTCCGGTGTTGCTGGGTCGGTTGCGATTGCGGGGTCTGCCTCGATAAGTTCTAGGATGCGTTCGTCGGCGATGAAGCCGTACTTCACGACCTCTCCAAAGCCAGCCAAGATCTCGTTCTTTGCAAGAGTAAGCAAGGTGTCTAGATCAACGATTACAGCCGAGGGTGCATAGAAACTGCCGACGAGGTTCTTGCCTTCACTGGTATTGATTCCGGTTTTTCCGCCGATTGCCGCGTCCACCATTCCCAGCAACGTAGTAGGAATCTGGATTAGCTTGACACCACGCAACCAAGTTGCCGCAACAAAGCCAGCAAGGTCAGTGGTCGAGCCGCCTCCGAAGCCGATGATTGCATCACTTCGGGAGAAATCTGATTGCCCCAGAATTCCCCAAAGGAAAGCCGCGACCTCCACCCGCTTGGCATCTTCGCTGTCAGGCACTCCGGCAACTATGGCCTCGTACCCGCTTGCAACCAGAGATTCACGAAGCGCTTCTGCACTGGTGGTGAGGGCTACCGGGTGAACTATCAATACCTTTTGAACCGAAGAGCCCAGAGCGGCAGGTACCTCGCCAAGCAACGCTCGTCCGATCAGCACATCGTATGGTGCGTCACCTGAGACGGTAATCGTGGTTTGGCTCATTAGACGCCAACTTTCTCGCGTATTTCAGCAACGGTAGCATTCAGCGGTTGGCCGGATGTATTGATATTAAAGTCACAAATCGATTCGTAAATTGGCTTTCGCGCATCATAGATTCGCTGCCAGTCGTCAAGGCCATTTTTTAGAAGCGGTCGATTGCCGTTCTTTATTCTCGAGGCAATGTGCTTGCCATCGGTTGATAGATATACGACGGTTGTTGCAGTCAAGCGAGATCTTGACAGTTCGCTCAACACTGCTCCGCCACCTGTGGCGACCACCCCAGGAGTAGATATTGCCTCAGCCAGGACTAGTTCTTCTTGAGCGCGGAAAGAAATTTCGCCGTGGTTTTCGAAGTATTCGGCGATGGCTCCATGTTTTGCGATGAACAGCGCATCGGTATCAACAAACGGAACTTTGAGAGCCTTAGCTAGCTTGCGTCCAACGGTGGTTTTACCGACACCCATTGGGCCGACCAAAACTATTACCTCACGCTTGGTAGGCACGGGCTATTTAGCGTCGAACGAAGCTAGCACGGCAGGAATGCCTGCCAGGTAGCTTTCTAGGTTTCGCTTAGTTTCAGCAACTGAGTCGCCGCCGAATTTCTCGAGCACCGAATTCGCAATAACCAAGGCAACCATAGCTTCGGCAACAACACCCGCGGCAGGTACCGCGCATACGTCTGATCGCTGGTGGTGAGCCTTAGCGGCTTCGCCGGTGGCAACGTCGATCGTGGCCAGGGCCTTAGGAATAGTAGAAATCGGCTTCATCGCTGCCCTCACGCGCAAGACCTCACCATTGGACATGCCTCCCTCAACGCCGCCGGCGCGGTGTGACAGTCGACGCACGATCCCATCTGCGTCACGCTGGATTTCGTCATGCGCTACTGAGCCTCGGCGTTTAGCGGTTTCAAAGCCATCGCCCACCTCAACGCCCTTGATCGCCTGAATTCCCATCAGGGCAGCTGCAAGCTGCGAATCTAGTCTGCGGTCCCAGTGCACAAACGTGCCGAGTCCAGGCGGAAGCCCATAAACCAAAGTCTCGACAACTCCTCCGAGCGTGTCACCATCCTTGTGGCATTCATCCACCTCAGCAACCATTGCAGCCGAAACTTCAGGGTTGAAACAGCGCATTGGATCAGTATCGAGCATCTCAACATCTGACGGTAATGGCACCGGAAGCTCGGCAGAAGCCATTACCGGGCCGATGCCAACGGTGTGAGTGACCAGTTCAATGCCCAGCTGATTTAGGAAGCTCGAAGCCACTGCCCCAAGAGCTACTCGCGCGGCGGTCTCACGAGCAGATGCTCGCTCGAGAACCGGGCGACTGTCTAGAAAGCCGTATTTTTGCATACCGGTGAAATCTGCGTGACCAGGGCGGGGGCGAGTGAGCGCCTCTGCGCGGGCACCGGTTAGCTTCTCAGGCTCAACCGGGTCTGCCGACATCACATCTTGCCACTTTGGCCATTCGGTGTTTGCTACGGTGATTGCCACCGGTCCACCCATGGTCAAACCGTGGCGAACTCCACCACTTAGCGAGACTTCGTCCTGCTCAAATTTCATTCGTGCACCGCGGCCATAGCCGAGTCGACGGCGAGCCAGAGCGGCTTGCACATCCGCGGTCGTTATCTCAATTCCAGCGGGCAGGCCTTCTAGAACCGCAACGAGCTCAGGCCCGTGCGACTCCCCTGCGGTAATCCAGCGCAACATAGGGCTAATTGTGCCACAGCGCGGCGTGTCGCGAGGCCAAGAATCCTCAAGTTGCCCGGTTAGTTTTGTGCAGCTGCGCGCATTGCCTCGATGACGGCTACTTCGTTTGGCAGCTCGATGGCCATGTCTGCCGCATAAAACAAACGAATTTGTGCCACAGCTTGCCAGATCAGCATCTCGAGTCCGCTGATCACGATCTCGTTGTGCGCTTGCCATGATTCAGCAAGTTTGCTTGGCCAAGGGTTGTAGGCGACGTCCATTAGTGCCCCACCGGGCTTCCAGAACCTCAGCCCCATTAGCGATTCGGCTTGCTCATCCATAGCGCCGCTTGGAACTGTCGATATCGTTAGTTGGGCTTTACCGGTTGCGGATTTGAGTCGTTTGGCAGCTCCGGCCCGAAGTCCCAGCTCCTTGGCGTAACGAATCACACCATCTCTGGCTTCCGAATTCCTTGCAAAAACCTGAATGTGCGCCTTTGGTGCAAATTGGCTAACGGCCGTTACTGCCGATATTGCTGTGGCCCCTGATCCGATCACCAGGACATGCTTGGGCAGGGCCGGCAGAGTTTTGGCGAGAGCTTGCATTAGGCCGAAAATGTCGGTGTTGTAACCGTGCCATTTGCCGAATTCATCGATGACCAAGGTATTGGTTGCCTTGGTAAATGTAGAGGCATCATCGTGAACTTCGGCGAACTTGGTGGCCTCTTCCTTCAATGGCATCGTGACACTAAAGCCATCCCAGTGACCATCAAGCTCGTCAATGAATTTTCGAAGTCCACCGCGGCTCACCTCTGCTCGACCGTATTCCCAATCCAGGCCAAGAACGCGATACGCGGCGAGGTGAATAGCGGGTGACTTTGAATGCGAAATTGGCGACCCCAGCACAGCGAATCTTTTACTCATAGCCGGGGTGCTCCTTCATCCACGCTCGCCACTGGCGAACAGCAATCTCATGTTGGGCATAGGTTTCACTAAAAACGGTCTCCCCGGTTTCAAGATTCACGGCACAAAAATACAGCCAATCTCCGACCGCTGGGTTTAGGGCTGCATCGATGGCCACTGATCCCGGAGCACTTATTGGGCCGATCGGCAGACCGGCATATCGATAGGTGTTGTAACGATTGTCATTTGCTCTATCAGCCGCTGATGTGCCAACGGTGTTCCCGTCGACACCGTAGCTGACGGTGGCATCGGATTGGAGCTTCATGCCAGCTTGGATTCGGTTCAGGAAGGTACGTGAAACCTTGTAGAAGTCGCTTTCGATTCGCGCCTCTTTTTGAATCAGGCCTGCGAGAGTGAGAACTCGGT
>JBEGKM010000021.1:0-10059 GCA_041184065.1 Actinomycetota bacterium | reverse complement strand
TAATGATTTCGCCGGCGATGTGGCGCTCGGCGGTGGATGTCAAACCCGTGGTTTCACCAATTTGGCGCAGAATTCCCTCGAGCAGATAGCTGGTCGATGTTTTGCCGTTGGTGCCGGTGGTTGCAAAAAGAGTCGGCATGTTGCCCGGAACGTTGCCATAGACATAGGCAGCCAAATCACCCAGGTGTGAACGAGGGTTCTCCAGAAGCAGTACTGGCGCGCTTGCGTTTTCGATTGACTGCGCACCGACAGAGTCGGTAACCACGGCCACTGCACCAAGCGAGAGCGCTTTCTCGACGAATTTTGCACCGTGGGTCTTTTTGCCAGGCATTGCAACAAAGATGTCGCCCGCGCGAAGGTCCCCCGTATTCATGCTGATGCCGGTTGCCTGTAGGCCGTCCAGGGGCATCGCAGATTCGAGCTCGAACTTGGCTGCTAGCTCTGCCAGGGCCACTGGCTTGACGTGATCCGGGCGAAGAATTGGTGGAATTGACTCAATCATCTGCATCACTTCCATTCTGTCGGAATGTTTGCCGAAACCGTGGTTGACGGAGGCACGCGATAGGTTCTGAGCAGTTGCTGCATGATTCGCTTGAAACTTGGAGTCGCACCAATCGAGTTGCTGACGGTGCGAGGCTTGTAAACGGTCACGGCGACGACGAATTGTGGGTCTTCAGCCGGAGCAGCACCGATGAACGAAACCGCGTAGCGACCACTGTAACCACTCGATCCCTTTGCAATTTGGGCGGTACCCGTCTTTCCACCGACACGATAGCCAGGAACTGCCGCGGTCTTTCCGATGCCACCCTGCTCAACTACCTTTTCAAGCATGTCCATGGTCGAGTGGGCAGTGGCCTCAGAAATTACTCGAACTCCAGGCTTAACCTCGGTGCGCTGCAGATTGCCGTTTGCATCCTCGCAACCCTCGACCAATATTGGTGAAAGTCGAATGCCCTTGTTGGCAATCGCCTGGTACATCATGGCCGACTGAATAGGCGTGACGCTAACGCCCTGGCCAAACATCGATACGTACTTCTTGATGCCGTCCCAGTCGTTCACGTTGTTTAGCAAACCGGCTTCTTCGCCCGGGTAACCGGCGTTTGTCTTTTGGCCCAGACCAAACTTCTTGAGGTAGGTGTAGCGGGTTCGATAGTCGACAGCCTGACCGATTTTCATGATTCCCGTGTTCGAGGAGTCTCGAAGAACGCCAGCTAGGGTCAGCTTGTCGTCGCCGTGTTGGTGGCTGTCGGTGACACGATAAGTGGTGCCCGGCACTACCCAACCGAATGGCGCGATGGTTCGAGTCGTTGAGGTGGCCTTGCCCTGGTCGATCGCGGTAGCACCGGTAATGGCCTTCAGTGTTGAACCAGGTTCGAACATAAATCTAAAGATTCTGGCACCACGATCGTCGATGCCGACCTTGCCAGGCTCATTTGGGTCAACCGAAGGGGCCTCTGCCGCAGCCAGAATGCGGCCGGTCTTCACCTCGATCACGGTAGCAACTGCCCAGTCTGCCCGAAGTCTCGAGACTTCGCTGGTTAGAACCTGCTGAGCAAAATACTGAAGGTCGGCATTAATGGTCAGGTGCACCGCGCGACCATTCACAGCCTTCTGAGTGGTGACCGTGCTTGAGGGAATCTTGATGCCATCAACGCCCTTTTCAAAGCTTTCCTGCCCATCGACTCCGGCAAGGCAAGAGTTGAACGAAGTCTCGATGCCTTCGACCGCTTGACCTTCATTGTTCAGATAACCAATGATGTTGCCGGCTACGGCGCCATTTGGGTAAAGGCGGTCGGGAATCGGGTCGTAGTAGAGCCATGGAACATTCAGCGAGCGAATTTTGCGGTAGCTCTCGGCGTCGACTCGCTTTTTTATCTGTGAGTACTCGCCGGTGCCGCTGATTTTTGTCATCACGTCGGCTTGGGTGAGACCCAAGATGGTGGCGATTTCGTTGGCGATTTGCTCGACCGGAATCATTACCGATTGGCCGTTCACTTTTCGGCTTACCGGGAAGACCTTGCTCGGTGCAGCGTTGATGTCGTAGCGGTAAACGGTGCGAGCTAGTACCGCTCCGGTTGAGTCCAAGATTTCACCGCGAAGAGCAGGCAGCGTGCGGGTGACCGCGCGGTTCTCATACGAGGTTTTATTGATGGCATCGGCTTGAATGACCTGATAGTCGACCAAGCGAATCGAAAATGCAACGCAAAGACCGGCAACGAGAATCATGACCCACTTGCCACGTGATTTAGGGTCTCCGGGCGTCAGATATGCCATCTGCCGACCTGCCTTACTAGTGAGTTGGTGAGGCTGGAATTGCCGCACCACTCGAAACTACTGGAGTGGTGGCCGAAACGGCCTTAACGACACCAGCGGCAAGCGCAGTTTGAGAAGTTGTGGCACCGGTCAAACCGGTCGCGATTGGGGTTGAAGCCTTGGTTAGGGTTGCATCCTCGGCGGCAATCAACTCGGCGGCGTTAGATTGCTGAACCAGAGCCGAATTAGGAACTAAGTTGCGTGCAACGCGACCGTCGGCGTTCAATGCTGCCTTTGGCTTGCCGAAGACCTTCTGGTCTGAAAGGCGCAAGAAGACCGGGTTTGCGTTAGAAATCATGCCAAGCTTGGCGGCAGCGTTGGCTAGGTTCTGCTGCGATGAAAGTGAATCAACCTCTTCGCTCAATATTTGCGTTGTGGTGGTGAGCTCTTTCTTTTCTTTCTGGATCGCAGAGAGCTCGTAAACGGCGTTCGAGGTCAAAATGGTCAACAGAAGGTTTAGGAGGGCGATGGTTAGCGCTCCGACTACCACTGCACCACCGATGAATACTCCCGGTCGTGAGTCACGGAAGTTTGCAATGCTTAGTGCCGGGCGAGCCGGGCTGGCGTGGCGGTTGTTCTGGGTCAAACGTAAGGTGCTCATGCTGCTCTCCGAATCTTGACAGCGGCGCGCAAACGGACCGATGCTGCTCTTGGGTTCTTTTGAATTTCTGCTTCCGAGGCCGGTTCGGCACCTTTGACCAGCAAGCGCACAACCGGCGCGTGTTCTGGAAGCTCGAACGGAAGCTCCAGTGGCGCTGAGGAGGTAGCGGCAGCGGCAAATGCCTGCTTGGTGATTCTGTCCTCGAGTGAGTGATATGAGAGAACTACAATCCGACCACCCACTGCTAGGGCACGAATAGCCGCTGGCATAGTGCGAGTTAGCACTTCGAGTTCGCCGTTGACTTCGATTCTTAATGCCTGAAAAACTCGCTTAGCCGGGTGGCCCGAGCTTTTTCCCGGGATGAAAGGAATGACCTTGGCAATGAGACCTGCAAGCTGGGTGCTGGTCTTGAATGGGGCCGCCTTGCGCTCGGTCACGATTGCTGAGGCGACGGCCTTCGCATATCGCTCTTCGCCAAAATCCTTGAAGATTCGAGCGAGGTCTTGTTCGCTGTAGGTGTTTACAACCTCGGCAGCGGTGATGCCAGTGGTTGTGTCCATGCGCATGTCCAACGGTGCTTCGTAAGAATAGGCAAAGCCACGTTCTGCCTCATCTAGCTGCATCGAAGAGACACCTAGGTCTAGCAAGATTCCTTGAACTTCGGCAATACCTAGCTCGTCTAGAACATCCTCAATCTCGTCGTAAACGGCGTGAACCAGGTGGATGCGATCTGCATAGGCGGCTAGTCGCTCACCCGCGAGCTTGAGCGCGTTGGTGTCGCGATCAATTCCGACCAGAGTCAACTTTGGGAAGCGCTTCAAAAAAGCTTCGCTGTGGCCACCGAGACCAAGTGTGCAGTCAACGTAAACGGCACCCTCCTGGCCGAGTGACTCACCGAGGATGTCTAAGCAACGCTCGAGTGCAACCGGTTCGTGAAGCTCGTTGATCGCTTTTACCATTTTGATCCGGGGATCCCTCTTGCTAGAACCCCATCCATTCGTTGCGAGCTTGGTTTTCGCAACTCCTCGATTTTTCAATCGATTTCTGAACGGGTGGAGATCTAGCACTAGGGCTAGAAGAGTCCCGGAATCACCTCCTCGGCAACATTCGAGAAGGCTGATTCTTGTTTTGCTAGGTAGTCGTTCCACGCCTTGGCATCCCAGATTTCTGCTCTGGTGCCAACACCGATGACAACAAGGTCTTTGCCAAGTTCTGCATACTCGCGAAGAGTCGCAGGGATGGTGATTCTGCCCTGCTTGTCTGGCTGTTCGCTCGATGCTCCCGAAAGGAACACACGCAAATAGTTGCGAGCTTCGGCGCTTGTAACTGGAGCCTGGCGAATCTTGTCGTGCACCAACTCAAACTCGGCGGTGCTGAAAACGTAGAGGCACCGGTCTTGGCCGCGGGTTACCACAAGGCCACCCTGAAGTTCTTCACGGAACTTGGCCGGGAGGATTACTCGACCCTTTTCGTCGAGCTTGGGTGCGTGAGTGCCAAGTAGCATCTGCTCCCCCTTCTCGACATCGATTTTTCGCTTACCTCCACATTACACCACTTTGCACCACAAAACCAGATTTATTGCATAAAATATTCGCTCGGCGTGTCGTTTTGCCCAATAAATAACAGGGATATAACGAGTGGAGGGAAATGGGGTCTTTTGGGCAACTTTCGTGATATTTCATTCGAATTTGGCCATAAAAAAACTCCCCGGAGGGAGTTGTTTAAAATTGTGGGGCAGATCGGCTAAGGAATTTACTGACCTTGACGTCGATCCCATCGGTCTTCGAAGAAATTACGTTTTGGCGCTGAGTTTTTGGGTTGCGCGGCAGGCGCAGCCGGCTTCGAGGGTGAGCCCGAGCCAACCGGCTTTGAGCTTGCCAACACTAGTCCGGCAAGCATCACCAAAAAGGCAACCACTCCCAACACCGTGATTTGTAGCACCACTGCGGTAACCATGACCGAAATGCCGATTACCGCAAGGGCTGCGCCTCCAACAATTTTCTGCGGTGAGTTGACTTTGGCCGAGCTGAGCTTCGACGCCAGGGCAGCATCGGACTCGTAGAGACCTCGCTCCATTTCATCAAGCAGTCGCTGCTCTCGCTCTGAAAGTGCCATACCTAAAGACTAAACCTCAAGGGGCGGTTAGGCTATTCCCGTGAGCGAATCGAAAGCACTATTAGAGCTAATTCAAGAATCTCTGGATGACTTTTGCCAGGAACGTAAAGTCGAATTCACAGCCATTTCTCCCGACCTAGTGCCCGTGGTGAACTACACCCAAGATTTGCTAGCCGGGGGCAAACGGTTTCGAGCGCTTTTTGCATACTGGTCGTGGGTTGGGGCGCTGGCAACCTCAGACGAACCACAATCCGAAACTCAACGACGAGACTCTGCTGCAGCCATGGTTGGCATTACAGCTGCACTTGAGATGTTCCACGCCGCCGCGTTGGTTCACGACGACCTTCTAGACCAGTCAGACACAAGAAGAGGCAAGCCCTCGGTGCACAAAAAATTCGAAGCCCTTCACGAACAATCTGGCTGGGCCGGAAGCCACGAACGATTTGGCGTAGCCGGCTCGGTTTTGGTTGGCGACCTAATGCTGGGCTGGAGCAGCGAGATCTTCGGAAGTGCTTTGCTGCACTCCCCGACCAGCGAAATCGAAGCTGCCTGCCGCAACGAGTTCTCTAAAATGCGCGTAGAGGTCATGGCCGGCCAATACCTGGATGTGCTCGAGGAGAATGCTGCTCCAACCAGACCCATCGAGGAGTTGGTCGGGCGAGCCAACCGAGTCATGCTTTACAAAACAGCCAAGTACAGCATCGAAGCCCCGCTTTTGATTGGCGCCGCGTTTGCCGGCGCCACCCCAGCTTTGTTGCGCGGCCTTTCGGCGTTTGGTATTCCACTCGGAATGGCGTTTCAACTCAAGGACGACATCCTGGGTGTTTTTGGTGATCCAGCCGTAACCGGCAAACCCGCAGGCGATGATCTTCGCGAAGGAAAGCGCACGGTTTTGGTTGGACTAACCCGCGAGGCGCTGACAACATCGGTGGGAAATATTTTTGACGAGATGCTTTCGAGCAGAAGCCTAGATTCCGAGCAAATTGGCTTTTTGCAACGAACCATCGTCGATTCGGGTGCGTTGGCAAAAACCGAACGAATGATGGAAGAACTTGCCGACGAGAGCCTGTCGGCACTTGAACTGCTCGATATTGATGCCAGAGCTAAAGAGCAACTGCGAGGTTTGGCGCTAAAGGTAATTCAGCGCGAGGCTTAGAAAGCCAGCGACATGGCGAGCCGGCGAACCGCCGACTTGTGACCCTTCAACAAAAACTCCATCGGAGTTCCAGGCAACGCGTCATCGAACTTGTATAGCCACTCGAGAGCGCCCTGATAGTCGAACCCAGAGTCGAGCAAGACCACTATTGTTCCTCGAAGGCTTGCCAAAGGCTCACCGTCAACGATGAGCTCGGCCGGAATCATCTGAACGCCATCACGTTTGACCGAGAACAGCACGTGCTCTTCGATTAGGCGACGAACTCGGCCCAGAGGAATGTTTAGCTGCTCTGCTACTTCGGGAACGGTTAGCCAGTTGGTTACGCTTGCAAAAGAATCGGTCACAAATCAAGATTGCCACACCTGTGAGCCTCGCGGGTTACTTATTGGCATTGTGCGACGATATTGACCTGCAGGTAAAAGAGAAGATTTGAATGGCTAACTTGATTGGCTCGGTGATTGCCGAGCGATATCGCATCGACAAATTCGTTGCGCAAGGCGGCATGGCAACGGTTTACCTAGCCGAAGACTTGCGTCTTGACCGCAAAGTTGCCGTCAAAATTATTCACGCCCACCTAGCCACCAACCCGAGTTTTCGCGACAAATTTATTCGCGAGGCCAAAATGGCCGCGAGACTCTCCCACCCGAACCTAGTTAACGTATTCGATCAAGGAACTGATGGCCAGACCGCATACCTGGTAATGGAATACGTCGAAGGAATCACGCTTCGAAACGCCCTCGATGACTTCGGTGCGCTCGAGAGCATCCGTGCCCTTGATTTGTTCGAGCACCTGTTGAGCGGTTTGTCGGCTGCCCACAACGCCGGCGTGTTGCACCGCGATCTGAAACCGGAAAACGTTTTGCTTGCGAACGACGGGCGCATCAAACTTGGCGACTTTGGCCTAGCTCGCGAAACCGACAACCACACCGCTACCGACTCGATAGTGGGAACGGTCGCCTACCTTTCGCCAGAGTTGGTCACCCGTGGCATTGCCGATGCCCGAAGTGACGTTTATGCAGCAGGCATTTTGCTGTTTGAGCTAGTGACCGGCCGACAGCCGTTTCAAGGCGATCAAGCCGTGCAGGTTGCCTATCAGCACGCTCACTCGACCGTGCCAGCGCCATCTTCGGTGAACCCCGAGGTCTCGCCCGCGGTTGATGAAATCGTGCTTTGGGCCACAGGCAAAAACCCGGCTGACCGTGCCGCCGACGCTGGGGTTCTGCTAACCGCTGTTCGACGGGCAAAGGCCGCACTCAAGCGAGGCGACGGAACCGCGACCATGCGCCTTTCAGCCCCGATTGATTCCGCCACCACCGTGTTATCTGGCGATTCGCTCAACCAGGGTCCTCGAGACATCGACGCAACCACCATTCTTGCGGGCGCTGAACCTGAATCACCGAATTCGGTGTCGCAAGGCAACGCAACTCAGGTCATAGGATCGCAAGGCAACGCAACTCAAGTTTTTGGTTCTTTCGATATTTCCGAACAGCCCCTTACCCCGCTCGAATCCCTCGGTCAGCGACGATGGGGTCTGCGACTGGCAATTTCAACGGTCCTAATTGTTTTGCTGGGCTCTGGCGCAGGATGGTGGTTCGGCAGCGGTCCGGGCGGATTTAGCGCAATACCGGATCTAACCAATCGCACCCAAGCAGAGGCCCAGGCTGCGCTCTCTCCATTTGGCGCGCCCACTTCGATAACCAGTGAGCCAAACAACACGATTTCAAAGGGTCAAGTGATTCGCACCGAGCCAGCCGCCGGCAGCTGGTATTTTTTCGGCGAGATTAAGCTCGTGATTTCCAGCGGTCCAAAATTGGCCAAGGTACCAAACCTGGTTGGTCTTGATGTGGCTTCTGCCACCGCGAAACTTCTCGCTTCGGGCTTCACACTGGGTGAAGTCAGTTCATGGTTTAACGCCAAGCCAGTCGGTCAGGTATACGAATATCTAGGCTCTACCGGAGAGCAGGTGCCAGAAGGCTCGGCGATCAAACTGAAGGTTTCGCTTGGTTCGATTCCGGTGGTTGCTGGGCTAGACCAGGCCCTTGCAATTGGCATGATCCAAGGCGTAGGCCTCAAGGTATCTGAAATTACTCAAGAGTTCAGTGAAACCGTTGCCAAGGGGCAGGTCATCAGCGTGACTCCAATCACCGAACCACTTGGCGCAGGCGGCGAAGTAAGGCTGTTGGTCTCTAAGGGCCCAAACCTGGTCATCATGCCCGCCGTGGTCGGCGAAACCATTTCGGCAGCAAAATCAGCGTTGGAATCGCTGGGCCTTTCGGTATTGGTCGACACAAACCAACTGCAAAGCAAGTGGGGCATAGCAAAAGTGAAGCGGGCCAGCGTTACCGCGGGAACCGCACTGCGAAGCGGCGATTCAGTAACAATCTCTTCCAAGTAAAAAGAGGCGACCCTAGCTCGGGTCACCTCTTTACTTTAGATTCCGCTACCGCTTGGCTAGCTGCTCAGCAACCAAGAAAGCCAGCTCAAGTGACTGTGAGTGGTTGAGGCGCGGGTCGCAGAGCGACTCGTAACGCTCCTCTAGTGAGGCCTCGTCAATCGCATCCGAACCGCCAAGGCATTCAGCAACGTCATCGCCGGTCAGCTCTACGTGCACTCCACCCGGGAAGGTTCCAGCTGCCTTGTGAACCTCGAAGAAGCCACGAACCTCATCCATGACATCATCAAAGCGACGCGACTTGTAGCCATTTTTCGTGGTAATTCCGTTGCCGTGCATGGGGTCGGTGATCCAAAGCGGATTCGCTTCAGAGTCACGAACCGCTTCAACCAGCTTTGGCAATTCTTCGCGTATCTTGCCAGCACCCATGCGGGTAATGAATGTTAGGCGGCCCGGTTCGCGATTCGGGTCGAGGCGCTCGATGAGTTCAACAACGTCAGAAACCTGAGTGGTTGGGCCGAGCTTGACACCAATTGGGTTTCTTACTCGAGACAGGTAGTCGACGTGAGCGTGATCCATTTGACGGGTGCGCTCACCAATCCAGATGAAGTGACCCGAGGTTAGGTATGGATTTCCAGTGCGCGAGTCGATGCGAGTCATCGGACGCTCGTAATCCATCAGCAAACCCTCATGGCTTACGTAGAACTCGGTGGTGCGCAGTTCATTAAAATCGGCACCACAGGCTGCCATGAACTTGATAGCGCGATCAATCTCTTGGGCCAAAGACAGGTAACGCGCATTTGCGGGATTGTCAGCAAAACCACGGTTCCATTCGTGAACCGATCGAAGGTCGGCAAAGCCACCTTGCGTGAAGGCACGAATCAAATTCAGGGTCGAAGCCGAAGTGTGGTAGGCCTTGAGCATGCGCTGGGGGTCTGGCACGCGAGATTCGGCGGTGAAGTCATAGCCGTTCACGATGTCGCCTCGGTATGCCGGCAAGGTAACCTCGCCGCGGGTTTCGCTGTCGCTCGAACGCGGCTTAGCAAACTGCCCAGCCATGCGCCCCATCTTGATTACCGGCAAAGATGCGCCGTAAGTCAGAACAACCGCCATCTGAAGAAGAGTTTTGACGCGGTTGCGAATGCGATCAGCAGTGGCATCTGCAAAGGTTTCAGCACAGTCGCCGCCTTGAAGCAAGAATGCCTTACCCGATGCAGCCTGAGCAAGGCGGTCACGAAGAATGTCAACTTCACCGGCGAAAACTAGAGGCGGCAAGGTAGCAAGTTCTGCCCTAACCTGGGCTACAGCTGATGCGTCTGGCCAGCTTGGCTGCTGAGCTGCAGGCAGGTTGAGATAGTTGTCGAGCCCAGCGATTACCCCTGGATTTGCTGCGACTACTGGTTCGTTCATTTTCTCTCGTTCCTACCTTGCGAGCCTTGCTCGTTTTTCTTTCACCGATGACGCGTAGACATCGATGTACTC
>JBEGKM010000020.1:0-10332 GCA_041184065.1 Actinomycetota bacterium | reverse complement strand
CTCGATCGACGGTACCCACCCGTTGATGAAAAAGAAACCCTCGGCGATTAGGCCGAGGGTTTCAATTTGAGAATCTGCTACGGAGCAACGCGGCCGTTGGCGTTGAATGCGTCGTAGGTGTATGGCATCAACTTGGCCCACTCGTCTTCCATCTTCTCGGCGCACATTTCAATTTCACGCTGAGGGAAAGACGGGAAGTGAGTGCCTTCGCGCTTGGTGCGCAGGCTCAAGAAGTTCATCAACGCTCGGGCGTTCATGGTGACATACATGCTCGAATAGATGTTTAGCGGTAGCACGATGCGCGCAACCTCGCGGGCGACGCCTGCCTCGAGCATGCGCTTGTATGACTCGTATGCGTGAATCGACGCAGTGCGTGACTCTTGCTCGACAAGAGCAACCTGCTCGGCGCTGCCTGGCAAGAACTCATAGTGGCCCGCTTTGCCAACCTGCAAAAGATTGCGATCTGCACCTGGCACATAGAAAACCGGGTTCAGCTCTTTGTAACGACCAGATTCTTCGTTGTAAGAAGCGATGCGGTGGCGCATGAACTCGCGGAACACAAAGATTGGCGCTTGCACATAGAAGGTCATCGAGTTGTGCTCGAAAGGCGAACCGTGACGGTCGCGCATTAGGTAGTTGATGAGACCCTTAGAACGCTTTTCGTCTTCAGCCGCATCGGTCTGAGCCGCGGCTGCCTCGAGGGTCTGTTCACCCTGAGTTGAAACGCGCGCTGCAAAAAGAACGTCTGAGTCTGATGCGTTTGATCTGACTAGTTCGACGGTAACGTCACTGCGAAATTTAATCTCTGACACCCCATTAGCCTACCCGTTTGACACCCGTAAGAATTGGCAACAAAACACCCCAATCGCCTGCTGTGGCCTAGCCTTGAGTAATGCCAATCGAGACTAAATTTGCCATCATCGCCGGCCTTGTGTTGCTTGTGGTGATAGTTGGCTTGATTTGGAAGGCTAGGACTGGACGATCTAAGCAGGTGCTCGGTGGTGAAATCATCGATCTTCGAGAGATTGGCGCGACCAAGAATGGTCAGCCGGTGACGAAATTCGGCCAGCGCGTCACCTTTTTGCAGTTCTCGTCTGAGATGTGCACCCAGTGCAAGCAAACGGCACGCTTATTTCACGAACTTGAACAGCACACCCCGGATGTTCTGCACATCGAGGTAGACATAACAAACCGACTAGATTTGGCAAGCAAGTTCAACATTCTTCAAACCCCAACCACCTTGGTGCTCGACCACAACGGTCGAATCACATCAAGAATTGGCGGAGCAGCAAAACCAGAAACCATTCAAGATGAATTAGGGAGCTTTCACATCTAATGAGCGAATCAACCTCGACCCCTGCAGGCATCGACCCACGTGGCCCACGCTTTGGCGCGGTCATCACATCGGTCTTGCTGCTGATCACCGTTTTTCTTGGGCTTGACGCCGCCACTGCGGATGCGGCCTTTATTTTGCTAGCTGTGATCACGACTTCATTTGCCTGGGGAGCAACCCAGGGCACCGCTAAGCACCCATACGGTTTGATTTTCAAAAAGTTTGTGCGCCCACGCCTGGCGGCTCCGAAAGAACTAGAAGACCCGCGCCCACCGAAATTCGCTCAGGTCATTGGCTTTATCGTGGCTGGAATCGGATTGGTGCTTGGCGCCTTCGACAATACGGCTGGACTAACCATTTTTGCCGGCATGGCTTTTGTGGCTGCATTCTTGAACGCAGCCTTCAACTATTGCCTCGGTTGCCAGATTTACATCGTCCTTAAGCGCATTGGCATAATCAAGCACGCCTAATCAGCCTACTTTTCGAGTCGCCCTAGTTCTTCGGAGCTAGGGCGATTGCTTTTCTCATGGCAGCTCTGGCGCGTCGTCGATCGCCTGAGGCACTGTAGGCCAAGCCAAGGTTGAACCAACTGTGCCAATCTTCGGGGCGGCCTGCGGCGGCCTGGCGGAACTGTTCAAAGACCGCATCGGCAGAGGCGCGAATCGGGCGACCGCTTGGGCGGGTTTCGAAGTTCATCGCTGGCCATGTGCCCTCTTGCTGCACCTTGCGCTCGAGAGCCTCAACGCGAGTGCCAAATATAAATTCTTGGATGATTGCCCAGAGGCCAAATGCTGGAAAGGCCAGAATCATGAGCCCCATAGCCTTCGCGAGCGCAGAATCGACCATCAAAAGTTGAACGCCGGTGTTGGCTAGCAAAACGATGTACATGACCAGCAGAGCGGCCATCACGATGGCGCCGACCTTGGTGGCAGTCATCAGTTGTTTGTGGCGTCGATGACCGACTGAAGGCCGACGAGCAGGCCAGTAGATTTAGCGGCCACCTGGATGCTTGCCATGATGCCGTGAGAGTAAGAGTTGATTGAACTGACCTCGTGGCTGATGGTCAAAACCTCGCTGGTGCCACCGAAGTGAATGTCTTGCTTGGCCGAAACACCCGCCAAACGCAGGCTGTGGATAGGCACGCCGGCCACAACCTCGCCGCGAGCGGTTTGACCTGCACCGGCGATTAGCGGTTGGGTCATGCCTTTTCGGGCCTCGTGAATCATCTCGGCGGTGCGAACTGCGGTGCCTGAAGGAGAATCGATTTTGCCGGCATGGTGAGCCTCGACGATTTCGATTGAATCAAAGAACCTCGCCGCCTGGGCTGCAAAAGAGCTAGCCAGCATTGAACCGATTGAAAAGTTAGGGATAACCAAAACGGCAGCCGCAGGGCTTGCGGCAAGCTTGGCCTCAAGCGCGGCAAGCTTTTGAGCAGACCAACCGCTAGTGCCAACGACAACTTTGAGACCATTGGCCACGCAGTAGTCAACAACCTGCTCGCTTACTTCGAGACGAGTCACCTCGAAAACAACATCGGCTCCCAAAACATCGCTCAACTCGCTCTTTGAGTCGAGTGCGGCGTGAAGGCTGGTGTGCTGAGAGGCATCGATTAGGTCAAGCACAAGCTTGCCCATTCTTCCGGTGGCGCCGACTACGGCTACTTTTATGGTCACGCTTAAATCCTAGATAAAGTCTTTGAAAGTTGACTCTTTGATGTCGCCGACCGCGACAATCGAGCGCTCTCGCGCGGCAAGGTCTGCTGCCAACGAGCGAACATCTTCGATCGTGACGGCGTTAACGTGGCCAAGCGAATCGTTTAGGTCATAGAACTGACCATTCACGATTTCGGCGGCTACCAGGCGGTTCATGCGAGCCGCAGTGCTCTCGAATTTGAGTGCCAAGCTGCCTGAGATGTTGCCCTTGGCCAGCTCTAGTTCGTCTTCGCGAATGCCGTCGACTGCAATCTTTTCAAATTCGGCGATCATTAGGCGAGTGACTTCTTCGGTCTTGGCTGGCGAACAACCGGCATACAAACCGAAATAGGCCGCATCTGAATAACCCTGATTGAACGAGTAAACCGAGTATGCCAAGCCGCGCTTCTCGCGTATCTCTTGGAACATGCGTGAGCTCATTCCGCCGCCCAAAACGGTGTTCAGAATACCCATCGCGTAGCGACGCTGGTCGTCGGCGATGAGGCCCTGCATGCCAACCAGAATGTTTGCCTGCTGCGTTGGACGGTTGATGACAGTGAGGGCCGAGCCACGGGTCACTGGCACCTGGCCAGCAACGCGACGCTCAACCGGGTGGGCAACGTTGTTTAGGTCCCAACCCGCAGAAACCAATCCCTGCTCGACGAGGTCGATGAGGTTTGCGTGGTTTACGCCACCGGCGGCAACCACGACTAGGTCTTGCGGGCGATAGTTCTGCTGATAGTGAGACCACACAGCCTCGCGAGTCACAGCATTGATGGTTTCATTGGTGCCGCCAATCGGGCGGCCGAGCGGGTGATCGCCAAGCACCGCGGCGCTGAAGGCCTCGTGGGCGACATCCTGAGGATCGTCGTCGTTCATGGCCAGCTCTTCGAGAATGACAGTTCGTTCGTTCTCGAATTCGGTTGGGTCGATTAGTGATGAAGTGAGCATGTCGGCGATTACGTCGACGGCTACTGGCAGAGCCGAGTCTTGAACCCTGGCGTAGTAGTTGGTGTTCTCTTTGCCGGTTGAAGCATTGGATGAACCGCCGACAGAGTCGAATGCAACTGCGATGTCTAGTGCGGTGCGCTTTTTGGTGCCCTTGAACAAGAGGTGTTCGAGGAAGTGGGTTGAGCCATGATGACCATCGGTCTCATCGCGAGACCCAACCGCAACCGAGAAAGACACCGAGACGCTTTGCGCGCCAGGCATTGACTCGGTTAAAACGCGAACACCGCTCGGAAGGATAGTTCGACGAATCGAACTTCCTCCCGAAGCGGTGAACGAGAGTTCGTTCTGGTCAAGCGGAAATAGAACTTCACTCACAGCTAAGCCCAGAACTTTCTTTGGTTATTTGGTTGATTACTCTTCGTCAGAGTCGGTGCTAGCGGCACCCTCTTCACCCTCAACGACTGGAGCAAGCGAAAGCTTTCCACGGTCGTCGATCTTGGTGATTTCAACCTGGAGCTTCTGGCCAACTTCGAGAACGTCTTCAACGTTTTCGACGCGCTTGCCACCCGAGATCTTGCGAAGCTCAGAGATGTGCAACAGGCCATCCTTGCCTGGAACTAGCGAAACGAACGCACCGAAGGTGGCTAGCTTCACAACGGTTCCAAGGAAACGCTCGCCAATTTCTGGCACGTGTGGGTTTGCGATTGCGTTAACCGCAGCCTTAGCAGCCTCAGCAGAAGGACCATCGGTTGCGCCGATGTAAACGGTGCCGTCATCTTCGATCGAGATGTCTGCGCCGGTGTCTTCCTGGATCTGGTTGATCATCTTGCCCTTAGGGCCAATGACCTCACCGATCTTGTCGACTGGAATCTTGACTGCGATAACGCGAGGTGCGGTTGGAGCCATCTCGTCTGGTTCGCTGATTGCCTGAGCCATTACATCGAGGATGTGTAGACGGGCATCGCGTGCCTGAGTTAGCGCGCCACCAAGAACCGAGGCAGGGATGCCATCGAGCTTGGTGTCTAGCTGAATTGCGGTAACGAAGTCGCGGGTACCGGCAACCTTGAAGTCCATGTCGCCAAGAGCGTCTTCGGCACCAAGGATGTCGGTTAGCGCTGCGTACTGGACCTTGCCATCGATGGTGTCTGAGATCAGACCCATTGCGATACCTGCAACTGGAGCGCGTAGTGGCACACCAGCGTTTAGTAGAGCAAGGGTTGATGCACAAACAGAACCCATTGAGGTTGAACCGTTTGAGCCAAGAGCCTCAGAAACCTGACGGATTGCGTATGGGAAGTCTTCGCGCTTTGGAAGAACAGGAACCAACGCACGCTCTGCAAGAGCACCGTGACCGATTTCGCGACGCTTTGGAGTGCCAACGCGACCGACCTCACCGGTTGAGTAAGGAGGGAAGTTGTAGTTGTGCATGTAGCGCTTTGAAGTGACCGGGCTTAGCGAGTCAATCTGCTGCTCCATCTTCAACATGTTCAAGGTGGTGACGCCAAGAATTTGGGTCTCGCCACGCTGGAAGATTGCTGATCCGTGAACGCGAGGAATAACTGCAACCTCTGCGTCTAGGGCACGGATGTCTTTTAGACCGCGGCCATCGATGCGGATGCCCTCTTTTAGAACGCGGGTGCGCATGATCTTCTTGGTAACCGACTTGTAAGCAGCCGAGAACTGAAGCATCTGAGCCTCGTCTAGTTTGCCCTCGAGAGCCTCTTTGGTGCTTGCCTTTAGAGCATCGTCTGCATCTTGGCGAGCAACCTTGTCGGCGATCTGGTAAACCTTGGCAAGCTCTGCGCCAGCCTGTGCCTCAACAGCTGAGAAGACCTCATCGGTGTAAGGCAAGAACGTTGGGTAGTCAGCGGTTGGCTTTGCAGCAACGGCAGCTAGATCAGCCTGAGCCTTGACTAGAGCCTTGATGAAAGGCTTAGAAGCCTCAAGACCCTCGGCAACTACGCCTTCAGATGGAGCCTTTGCGCCCGCGGCGATTAGGTCCATTGCGTTTTCTGAAGCCTCAGCCTCAACCATCATGATTGCAACGTCTTCGACGCCGTTCTCGATGATGACGCGACCGGCAACAACCATGTTGAAGACTGCGCGCTCTAGCTGCGAGTGCTTAGGGAAGGCAACCCACTGACCGTCGATTAGTGCAACACGCACACCACCGATTGGGCCAGAAAATGGCAAACCAGCAAGCTGGGTTGACATCGATGCAGCGTTGATTGCCACAACGTCGTAAAGCTCGTCTGGCTCGATAGCCATAACGGTTACTACAACCTGGATTTCGTTGCGAAGACCATCAACGAATGACGGACGTAGTGGACGGTCGATCAAGCGGCAGGCAAGAATTGCCTCGGTTGATGGACGACCCTCGCGACGGAAGAAGCTACCTGGGATGCGGCCAGCCGCATACATGCGCTCTTCAACGTCGATGGTTAGTGGGAAGAAGTCGAACTGGTCTTTTGGCTGCTTGCTTGCAGTGGTAGCCGAGAACAGCATGGTCTCTTCGTCGATGTAAACGGCTGCGGCACCCTGTGCCTGCTGAGCCAAACGACCGGTTTCGAAACGAATTACGCGCTTGCCGTATTTTCCGTTGTCGATGATTGCTTCTGTTGCTTTGATTTCTGGACCTTCCATGGTCCCTCCTCTTTTTCCTCTGTGCGCGAGCCAGTTGCCGTTAGGCCGAATTGCTGGCTAAAGCGCGCATGAGCGTTCGCGGCAAGTTAACTTGCCCACATTGGAGGGATGCCCTGGTCTGCAGTAGAAAACCTTGACTTTGAATCAAGACCCACAACCGAAGACCAGCAAACCTGCCACGTCGCTCCCCTAAAGGCTACCAGAGCGATGCGACAAAGACCAGAAGCCGGTACTTGAAATGCAGGCATTTGCCCAGGCTTCATGCTTGGTTTGCCGGAGTAAAAGAAAACCGCCCCACCCGAAGGTGAAGCGGCTTTCGTGAAGAATCGTAATTCGACAACTGCCAGGGCAGGTTATCGACGGAGACCTAGACGCTCGATTAGAGCGCGGTAGCGGTTGATGTCTACACCCTGTAGGTAGCCAAGAAGACGGCGACGCTGACCAACAAGGATCAACAGACCACGACGTGAGTGGTGGTCGTGCTTGTGCTCCTTTAGGTGCTCGGTTAGGTCCTTGATGCGCTGGGTCAAAACTGCAACCTGCACCTCAGGAGAACCGGTGTCGCCAGGCTTGGTGGCGTACTCGTTGATGATTGCGGTCTTCACTTCTGGAGATAGAGACATATGTGTTCCCCTTTCAAAGGACTAACTGCGCGGCGCAAATAACGGAATGTTATTGCTCTCTTTATCCGCGGCCGATACACGGCAACCTGACAATCTTAGAGGAATTTAGGCGGTAGTGCCAGTCTGGTCTTGAATTTGCTCGGTTGGGGCTGCCTTTGCGGGCGCCTTTGATTTGAGCAGGGTAACGACAAAGTAGAACAACTGAACAGCAGCAGCCAGGCCAAGGCCAGGCAATACGGCGAGCGCGAGAGCAACAAGCGAGCTTTCGTTAGAAAGGCTGAATTCGGCCAGGGCTGGCGCCGCGGCCACTAGCGATGAGATCAAAACCAGCACCGGCAAAATCATCAACAGCAGCCACTTTGCGCCAAAGCCTGCGTCACGCATTCGACGCACCAAAACCGCAAGAGTCGGCAAAAGCAAAAGCAGGCTGGCCACATCACTGAACGGGCTTGGCTGCAACGACATGGCAAGCGGATTGCTGTCGCTGGTAGTTGGGAAAAACAGGGAATCGACGGTGCCGAGCACGATTGACACTAGGAATGTGAAAAGAATGAAGTACCAATACTCGGAGCGACTGGCCACTCCCCTGAAGTCGGCGTATTTGGTGAGACAGGTTTTGATTGCGCCTGCGAAAGTCATTTGATCTCCCATGTTCGGTTAGTTCAAAGTGTAGCCAGCATGCCTACACTTCTAGTGTGAGCGACAAATCATCTGCCCCTAAGAAAACCTGGCTGGCCAACAAATTCGATGCGAAGCGATTTTCGCTGATCCCATTGGTCTTGGCCGTACTGATTGCGTTTGAAACCTTCAACCCAATCGACAAGGAGCCATACAGCGCGATCACCTCATTCGCAGTAACGCTCGGCTCGATCTGGGCGATTTGGCAGGGCACGAAAAAGCGAGCCTCGTGGTCACTTACTTTTGTGCCGATTCTGGCTATCTGGGCTATGCCACTGGCCGGAGCACAAATTTTCACTTCACTGGGTATGGTCCCAAGTTTCTTGCTTCATGCCGGCGCAGCATTGGCCTTTGCAGTTGCAGCCTATGGATTTTTGGCCTTCGATCGAAAGCCCAAGAAATAGACCATGCCAGTCGAAGAGTTCTGGTCGGGGTTTAGGCCAAGGTGGCGCAAGCCTTCTGGCTCAGCCTGCTCATTCTCGACCGAACTGCTTTTGAACCGCCCGTTAGGCCAAATTCTGTCGCAATTCAATCAAAAAGACGGGCTAACCCAGATTCTTGGCGAAAATTTCGAGGGGAAGATAGCTCAGGGCGGGCAGTTCAGTTACTTGGATGCCGCCGGGCAGACCCGCGCGGGGGCCTTCACCAGCATCCGGGTGCCGAAAAGCATAGAACTGGCGACAGAAGAATTTGGTCTCATCACAGTGAAATTCAAAGACCTCGGTGCAACCAGCAAGATCTCAATCGTGTTCTCAAAAATCACAGATGATGAAAAGACTTGGCTGACATCAATCGACGCTCTAGTCGAAAGAATTAGCCGCTAAACCGGCTTGTCGACGCCAAGAATATGGCGGATCTTGTCGAGGTCACAATTGATTGCCTCAATGAGTTCGTCAACGCCGTTGAACTTTGCCGAAGGTCTAACGAAATCGATGTATTCGAGGGTGACAACTTTGTCGTAAAGATCTAAGTCTTTGCGGTCGAGCACATGCGATTCAACCAAACGCGGCACGGCCTGAAAAGTCTCGTTTATGCCGACCGAATGCGCAGCCGGGTAGCGCTGCCCATCAGCGTATAGCCAGCCGGCGTAAACGCCGTCGAGCGGCAAATAGCCCTCGGCCGTGCGCGAAAGGTTAGCCGTAGGAAAACCGATGGTTCGGCCGATCTTTAGGCCATGCTCGATGACACCGGTGTTTATGTGGTCACGGCCAAGCATGCTCGAAGCCTTGACCACGTTGCCCTCATCCAAGATCTCACGGATGCGAGTGGTCGAGACCTTCTCGCCGTCGATCGCTGCGTGAGAAACCTCGCGAACCAGAAAGCCATGCTGGGCGCCCAGTTGGCGCAGGGTCGAAACATCGCCCGCACCATGGTGACCAAACCGGAAACCCTCACCGACCAAAACGATTTTTGCTCGCAGGGTCTTGACCAAAATTGTGTCAACAAAATCTGCTGGCGAAAGCGAGGCCAGCGCTTCATCGAAAGGCAGAGTCAAAGTGGCATCGACACCGGCTTCGAGCAACAGGTGGCGTTTTTGAAGTGGCCCAATCAGCGGCAACTTGGCTGCAGCCGGGTTAAGCAAGGAATCCGGGTGGCGATCGAATGTGACCACGACTGCAGACAAGTCGGCCTGCTCTGCGGCTTCGGTTAGCTCCGCCAGAAGTTTTAGGTGACCTAGGTGAACCCCGTCAAACTTGCCAATGGTCACTGCGGTGTCAGCAAAATGCTCTGGAACACTTTCAATGGATGACCACTGAATCACTTTTTCGCTCCCGAGCGGCGAAGCCAAATAAGGCCCAAAACTGGCAAAATCAGTGGGATGTAACCGTAGCCCTGACCGAACTTTGACCAGACTGATGGGTGGGCGAAAAGCTCTGGATGAGTGAAACTCAGAACGCCGACAGCGAGGACTCCGAGCAGTTCAAGGGAAACTGCAATCCAAGCGATTTTTGACCAATTGTGGCCACAATGTAGATCAGGGCAGAGATCGCAGAAAGTGAGTAGGCCAGAGGCGCTTGTTCGAATTCGCGGAAAAGTTGATACAAAGCCCTGGCCGTTGCGGAGATTGCAAATACCGCGTAAACCGCGATTAGCAGACGACCGGCGCCCTTTGCCCTGTTGGTTTTAGCCATTTGACTAGCCTAACCAATCAATTTGGGGCTACTGCTCAGGTATCGGCAAATCGGTTGGAACCGGCAGCCCCTTTGAAACCTTGGTTACCGATGCGAGGCGCGCTTCGTCGCCTAGCGGAAGAACTACACCTGAAAGTAAGGCGCCCTGTGAGTCTTGGCGAAGAAGGTATTTGACGACCGCGCGTTTGACCAAGGTGTCTTCTCCGCAAAGGAAAGCATCGACTGTAAAGCCACCGAGGTATTGAAGGGGCTCGCCATCGACAATCACAGTCGCGATAGTC
>JBEGKM010000019.1:0-10709 GCA_041184065.1 Actinomycetota bacterium | reverse complement strand
CGAAGACTTTGCGGCGCTGATCGGCTTGGTGCTTGCCTTTGGCGGCGTTGGCCTGAGCGTTGTGACTCACAACCCAATCTGGGATGCCATCGGCACCCTGGCCATTGGCGCCCTGTTGGTTTTGGTCGCAATCGTGCTTGGCTTTGAAACTTCGTCGCTGTTGGTTGGCGAGGGCGCGTCGGCCGAAGACACCGGCAAGATTCGAAAGGCTCTCGAAGGCTCAAAGGGCGTTCAGTCGATCATTCACATGAAGACCCTCTATTTGGGCCCAGATGAATTGATGCTCGGTGCCAAGATTGCCGTCGACGGCGCTTCAACCGCTAAGGATGTTGCCTTGGTGATTGATGCGGCCGAGATCGCCGTTCGCGAGGTCGTTCCGGCTGCCCGCGTGATTTACCTCGAGCCCGACATCAAGCGCTAAGGCTTCAATCCACTGGCCAACCTCCCTGCGGTCGATGTCGTAGGTGGGTGCGACCATTGGGGCGTGCTGCCCATCCTTGCCAAATGCCTCCATCGGCGAACTCCTCGAATGCGAGTCGGCGTTTATGTTGATGCGTTCAACCTTTACTACGGCGCACGTGAGCATTGCGGCCGAGGCACGCCTGGGTGGCGATGGCTCGATATCGAATCACTCTGCAGTTCATTTATTGACAATCGCCTGTGGCAAAATGCAGAAATCGTTAGGGTCGTCTACTGCACCGCTCTGCGGGTGAAAGATGAAGACCCATCTTCCATGGTTGATCAAAAGTCCTACATTTCAGCCCTGACGGAAAACGAAAAACTCACGGTTGAATATGGAAATTACCAACCTCGGCATGGAAAAGGCTTATTGGTCACTCCCCGACGCAAAGGTAAATTCAAGCGAGCGGTGAGACCACCGGACGCCCCAGCACCAAGTTGGATTCCATTCAGGGATTTCAGGGGACCCGAAGGCCAAGCAAACCTAGCGATTTTTTATGAGACCTACGAAGAAAAGGGATCCGACGTCAATCTTGGATTCCATCTGACGAAGGACGTTCTGGAAGCACATGTAGATGCAGTTATTGTCATCTCCAATGATGGAGATTTGAGGCTTCCGATTGAATTTGCGCGATCAAGAATCCCTGTCGGGCTTGTTAATCCAAACAACAAAGACACTTCTTACTACCTGCGCGGAGATGCCTCCGATGGAGCGGGCCGTCACTGGTGGCGTCGACTGGACCGTGAATTGCTGCAAGCGCATCAACTGCCCACAAAGGTGGCCGACATTCTTAAACCCGCCGGCTGGTGACTCTTGAAAATGTCTTTGGTTTCACTTAAACTCTTTGACATACCACCCAGTTCCCTCTCTATCGAGAGGGGCTGGGCCTTTTCATTTATTGCAGGCCAAGAAACATAGCAAGCTCATCGGGGGTTTCAACCACCGCGTCGGCCTGTTGCCATTCGTGCTGGTCGCCGGCACCCCACTTAACCAAAACAACATCGATGCCGTGATGGCGTGCCCCTTCAACATCGTGAATGCGATCGCCAACCAAAACCACACGCGATAAGTCGGCATCAATTAGCTCGAGTTCGGCGAGCGCATAGGTGATCACATCGGCCTTGGCCACACGGGTGCCATCGTTAGAGGCGGTGCCAAGCACATCGAACAGGTCTAGAAAGCCCAGCTTTTCGCCAATAATTTTGACCCCGCTAAAACCCTTGGATGTCGCCATCGAATTGAACCGACCTTGGCGCTTGCTTTCGGCGATCAGTTCGAGCACCCCTGGGAAAGCGGTTGCGTTGAGTGCTCCCCCGCCGCGCAGATAAACCTCACGATAAACCTCGACCAGTCGATCGGTTAGCTCTTGGTCGCCCTCGGCAACGCGCTCAAAGGTCTCGCGTAGCGGTGGGCCAATAAATTCGCGCATCTGTGCGATCGAAGGCACCGGCAGACCAACAGTCTCGAAGGTGTGAATGAACGATGCATAAATGCCGGGCGATGAATCGATGATGGTGCCATCGAGGTCCCAAAGAATTGTTGAATAGGGCAGGCGCGCGGTTGCTTCGTTCATTGCCAAATTGCCTAACGCTTCGCCTGAAAGAACTCGCGAAGCTGTGCCGAGCACTCTGCCTCGAGCACTGCCGGGATTACCTCGACCGGGTTGCCGAGACGGGCGTCGCGAAGCAGGTCATAGAGCGAGCCCGAGGCGCCAACGCGTTCATCCCAGGCACCAAAGACCACCTTGGGAATGCGAGCGGCAACAATCGCCCCGGCACACATCACGCAGGGTTCGAGCGTGACCACCAAGGTGCAGCCGGCAAGGCGCCAATCTTCGAGCTTTGCCGTTGCCTCGCGAATGGCGATGATTTCGGCGTGACCGGTTGGGTCGTGGGTGACCTCGCGGTTGTTGTGGGCCATCGCAATGATCTGGTGCTCGTCGTCAAGAATGATTGCGCCAACCGGCACGTCGGTGCCCGACTTGGCAGCTTCGGCGAGCGCGATTTGCATCAGCGATTCATAGTCCACGGGCACCTCCTTTAGGCAGTCGATTGACTCGAGCGTTTGGGCTAGATTTAGCCTATGCGAGTTCACATTGCCGATCACCCTCTGATCACTCACAAGCTCACCGTTTTGCGCGACAAGAACACCCCATCGCCGGTGTTTCGCCAGTTGGTCGAAGAGTTGGTCACCCTGCTTGCCTATGAGGCAACCCGCGATGTGCGCGTCGAAAAGGTCATGGTTGAGACCCCGGTCACCCAGGCCGAGGGCGTGCGCCTTAGCCACCCACGACCAATCGTGATTCCGGTTCTACGTGCTGGCCTTGGCATGCTCGAGGGCATGGTCAAGTTGTTGCCAACCGCCGAAGTGGGTTTTTTGGGCATCAAGCGCGACGAAGAAACCCTGCAGCCTTACACCTACGCCAACCGCCTGCCCGATGACCTTACCGGTCGTCAGGTTTACATCATCGACCCTATGCTGGCCACCGGCGGCACCCTGATTGACTCGATTGACTATGTGTTTGAACGCGGTGCAACCGAAGTTACCTGTGTATGTTTGCTTGGCGCACCAGAGGGTTTGGCAGCGGTCGAGGCACACATCGAAAGCAAGGCCGAGATCAAGGGCAAGAACGTTGCAATCGTTCTCGGCGCTCTCGATGAAAAGCTCAACGAGCACGGCTACATCGTGCCGGGTTTGGGCGACGCGGGCGACCGCCTGTACGGCATCGCCCAGTAGCGCCACTTAGCACTTCGAAACAAACGCTCATTCGTGCGCACCTTGCTAGATAATTGAGACTTATGACTACCCCGAATGATGCAGAGCTTGCACCAGAGACCGAAGCCCGCGGCTTTGCGCTCTATGTTGGTGTTGACGAAGCCACGGCTGCTGCCGCTGGCGTTACTCTCTCTGAACTAGTCATGGCACTTCGCAAAACTGTCGCCGATTTGATTCCGTCGGCCGCCGAAGAAACCTATGCCGCTGTGGCGCTTGCGCCCAAGGGTTTGGGTGGGCGACCAATCGATGTGGTTCGCACCGCGCTTCGTGACCCACGCGCAATTGACCGCCTAAACAAGGCACGCGAAGAGGTCGAAGACACTCGTGGTTTGGTTATCGACAGCAGTCGCCGCAAGGTTACCGCCAATGGCGAGGCCGCCGACCTAACCTACAAAGAGTTTGAGCTGTTGAACTACTTGATCGAGCACGAAGGCGCCACCATCAGCCGCAAAGAAATCATCGATGTGATCTGGAACGAAGCCGACGGCGAAGTGCCAAACGACCGAACCATTGATGTTCACATTCGCCGTTTGCGCGCCAAGATTTCGGGCTATGAAGACATTATTCGCACTGTGCGAGGCAGCGGTTATCGCTTCGACAAGCACCCAGAAGTGATCTACCACATCTAATGTCGGTCGATTCAATCGCCGACCAGATTCTTGAACTCATCGAAGACGGCACCCCAACCCCGATCGTTTTGATTGATGGCCGAGCTGGCTCGGGCAAATCAACCCTGGCCGATGCCCTGCAGAGAAAACTTTTCAAGGTGGGCGAATCGCTGCCCCGCGTGATTCACATGGATGACCTGTATGAAGGCTGGGATGGCCTGCAAGCCGGCGCCGACTATCTGCTTCGATTCGTATTGAATCCGTTGGGTCGCAAAGAGGGTGCTAGCTGGCAAGAGTTTGATTGGTCGACCAATAGCCGCGATGGTCAATGGCGAGAATTTCGTGGCGGCACTCCCCTGATTATCGAGGGCTGCGGTTCGCTGGGCCGCGCTGCCGCCGAGATTGCCAACATTAAAATTTGGCTCGAAGTCGACGAGAATATTCGCCACTCACGCTGGCTTGAGCGTGAAGGCAACGATGAGTTCTGGGCCCGCTGGTCTGCCCAAGAACTCGAATTTTATGCTCGCGAGAAATCGCCCGAACTGGCCGACATCACCCTCAACTAGGCGGTTCGGCGGTTTTTGACCCAGGTGCGAATGCCCGCAATTAGCGATGCGGTGATGAAGAAAATTGCGATTGCATATGACACGTTTTTGACCGCTGGAATGCTGGCAGCAAAATAGCCGGTGATGGTGAGGCCGGTGCCCCAGGCCAGTGCGCCAACGGCGTTTGCGCTAAAGAATTTGTAATAGTTCATGCGGGCAATGCCGGCGATGGCGGGCACGAACACTCGAGCCCAAGGCATGAAACGGGCGATCACCACAGCCCACCAGCCCCAAGACTGGTAGAACTTTTCAGACTTGGCAATGCCGGTTCGAAGCCACTCGCCTTTTCGGCGCTCTAAGTAGGGGCGGCCATAGTGGCGACCTAGGGTGTAACCAACCTGATCGCCTAGCCAAGCCGCAACGCCAACGCCAATTGCCATAACCCAAATGTTTACCTGGCTGCCAACCCCGGCAGCAACCAAACCGGCCGCAAAAACCAGTGAATCACCGGTGATGAAGGGCACGAAAGCCCCAATGAACAAGCCGGTGCCAGCAAAGACCAGAGCCCAAACGATTCCATAAAACAGCCAAGGGCCAACATGTTGGTACCAGTCAGAGATCTCGTCAGAAATCGCCAGGTGAACGATTGGGGTCATAGGTTAAGCCTAAATGTAAAAGGAGGGGTCGAATCTCGACCCCTCCTTGTCTAACGCTCTAACTGCAGCGCGAATTCCGTAATTTAGATGTTGCCGTCGATGACGATTTCGTCTAGCTCTAGGCGCACGCGAGTGGCAACCTCGCGCTCATAGAGTGGGCCTTCTAGCTTGTCTGCAGGGGCAGCCTTGCCGACAACAATGCCAACTAGACCCTTCAGCTGATCGCCGTGACCCAACGCCTTGGCAAGCTCGTCAAACTCGATGCCGGCAACCATGTGCCCGTGAAGACCAAGCTCGTGAATCTGAACCAACATGTGCGCCGAAGCAATTCCAGAGTCAAATGTTGACCAAGCATTGGGGTCACCCGCATCGTTCTTTACGACACCCGAAACCACGATGATGGCCGAGGCCTTTGGGGCCCAAGCTGCGTTCCAGCTCTTTAGGTTTTCGACAATTTTGCCAAAGACCGCATCGCCGCGGCGACCAACCGAGAAACGCCAAGGCTGCACGTTGTTGGCACTAGGTGCCCAACGGCCGGCCTCAAGAATCGATAGAAGGTCGTGGTTTGAAAGTTCGTGGGTTTCATCGTATGAACGTGGGCTCCAGCGGTCGGCCAAAACGGGCGCGATTGGAGCAGAGGTGATTGCAGTTTTAGACATGATGTTCCCAACCTAACTTGTCGAAAATTTATGCCCGATAGGCTGGCAAGTATGTCGCGCAAAGGTCTTCTACTCTTCTTAGCCGCGGGCCTTGCCTGGGGTGTTCCATACCTGTTCATTCGAATCGCCGTTGAAGACTTTTCGACCCCGACCATTGTGTTTAGTCGCGTTGTGATCGGTGCAATCGTGCTTGTGCCGCTGGCCATTCACCGCAAGTCACTTTTGCCGGCTTTGAAGGCTTGGCCGTGGGTTCTGGCCTTTGCCGTAATCGAAATGGTTGGGCCGTGGTGGCTGCTCACCGAGGCCGAGCGCCAAATCAGCTCGGGCCTTGCCGGCCTCTTGATTGCGACCGTGCCATTTTTCGGCCTGCTCATCGCCTACTTTTTTCAGGGCGACAAATCGGTTGCGCACCCAAAAACCATTGGCGGTTTGCTGGTTGGTTTTGTTGGCGTCTTCTTGCTGGTTGGCATCGATAGTTTCACCCATGGCATCTCGTTGCCGCATGTGGGCATGGTGATGTTGGCAGCGGTTGGCTATTCAATTGCCCCGGCAATCGCAGTGCAAAAGATGAAAGACGTGCCGACCATCGGCGTGATTGCGCTGTCGATGGTGATGGTTGCTATCGTGTATGCCGTACCGGCGCTAACCGCCATGCCTGCAGAAATAGCAGCCGGTCCGAGCGTTGAATCTTGGATTTCGCTAGTTGGCCTGGGCGTGATTTGCTCGGCGTTTGCCTTTGTGGTGTTCTTTGCGCTGTTCAAAGAAATCGGCTCGGGCCGCGCAACCATGATCACCTATGTGAACATGGCGGTTGCCATCATTCTTGGCGTGGTTTTGCTTGGCGAGCCGGTTACCACCGGCATGCTCATTGGGTTCCCCATGGTGCTTATTGGTGCTTACTTTGCAACCGTCAAGCACGAGGTCAAAGGGCACTAAAGCCTAAACGCAACAGACGGTCAAAACTCACTAACAGGCCACAAAACCGGGTTTTACTCACAGTTTGATGACTCACCGTTTTTCGGTGCTTCCTATGTCCATAACTTGACCTCATGACAAATCAGTTTGTAATCGAGAAACGCGCATCCGACTTAATCTGTAATCTCGCAAGTCTTTGGGCGAACGAGGTCTCATCAAGTCGAAAACCTCACTTCGTGACAGTCGCCTTTGCCCAAAAACGCCTGTCTGAACGTTGGGACCACGCTTTTCGCCTTCAGCGCATGCAATTGACATTGCAAGTGCACGAGATGGGCAACCTTCGCATGGATGTTCGCACCTGGTACGACCAGACTTACTCCTTGGTTCTGGCAAATAAGGTGGTGCCAAAGAGCAAGATTCAAAAATTCATGAATTTATTGGTCGGCTCCTCGGCGGTGACTGCCTCTGAGGTTGCGCACTACTGCGAGGTTTCGCACGATACCGCAGCCCGTTGGCTAAACCGGGCGGATGAAAGACTCAAGATTTTCAACCGCTTCACTTTTGGCAACAAGCACTATTACCTCTGCATAGGCACGCTTCGCTTGGCCTACGATACCTATCTCAATCACTTTGATTTGCCAAACCAAGTTGATGACAGCTCGCCAATGTTTTGGGAACTTCCACGCATCGAACCCGATCAAAACGGAGAACGACGAATCACAGATTTCAAATTGTCACCGCCCCCAAAGGTTCCGTTCTAAGCCCCGAAGACATAGTTTCGACCCCATTTCACCGGAAAATGTGGCAGAGGTTCACAGGCCACCAAGATATTTACATACGGGCTCGGGCATACCCCCGGAACATTCACACAGTGGGGGCAAAATCGCAGTAAATGCGGTGATTAATCGACGATTTTTTGCCATTTTTGAGCCAAAAATAAGGAGCTGATTTTGCTGAATTTTGCCGCAAAATTGCTGAATCTGCGGTGATTTTTGCGACTCGCTATAGGGGTATTTTTGAGTGAAATTGACCCAAAAACCACCAATTAATCGACGCAAAAAGCTCGTTTTTGCCCCCACTATGTGAGTCTCGCCGACACCCTATTTGGCGCTTCAAATGACAATTTCCATAGGGCGGCAGCCACAACCGTTTTCGATGCTCAAGGTGAAGAGTTGGGTGTCGGAGTAACGAATTAGCGGGTAGCGAGCAACTCATCCAGGGGAATGCTCTTGCCATAGAAGAAGTATGGGTCGCCGGGGGCGGGCAGCGACTCGAAGCCGGCAACCATTTGGTCAACGGTGTCGAACGCGCCGGCATAGCCGCCCTCGATTAGCGGGGTCAGGTGCTCCCAACCGGCCAACTTCAAAATAGCAACGCGGTTGCCAAGGCCAGCGGCCTCAATCAACGAAGCCGAGAACACGCCAACACAAATCTCAGATTCGGCCAATAACTCGAGCGAGCTCGCCTCGGGGGCAGCCATCTTTAGGTTCGTTGGCATGCCCGCGGTGAAATCATCCAAGTGGTCTTTGGGGTGCGGCTTGAAAGTGAACTGGTAGGCCGGCAGGGCCTTGGCCAACTTGATGGTCTCTTCAAAAAGCAGTTCGCCAATGAGCGGTTGGCTCATTACGGTGACGGTGTTTGGCCGTTTGGCGATGCCTGCCTGGCGCACGTTTTCGAACTCGGTGGTTGCACCGGCAACAACAATTTCTTGAGAGCCTGAGTTGTCGATGCCCTCGGTCCAATACTTGCCCCAGGTCCAGATTTCATTTGGAATGTATGGAATTGCTGGGCGGCCGGGCCACGAGAACTGCATGTTGTATTTCGAGAAAACGCCACACTGAAGCTCGATTACCTTGATGCCCGCAGCCTGCGCAGCAGCCATCAGCATCATGCGCGAAGCGTTGACAATGAAGAGCCGCTTGAACTTGAGGCGGCTAAACAAAATGCGATACCCGCGCTTTTCGGCCAAGAAATAGCGAAGGGTCCAACGAGGGAATCGCTTGTATGGACCAGCGCTTGAGGCCGTTTCGGTCTCAAGAAAGTTGATCACGCGAGCATACTTGGCGTAGTCATCTTTAGTGAGCTTTAGGCGCACATACAAAGCGGTGAAATAGCCGTATTTCTTGCGAAAAATGCCCTGCAGGCGGTCGATCTGTGGCCACTCGCGCTTGCGGTCATAAGAGCCAACGCCGAATCGAATCGCGTTATCGCCGAGGGCGTCGATGATTGGCTGGCTAAAGCGATCAATGCCCATCGCGTTTCGGTTTGAGAAAGGCGAAATCAGGTCGGTGGCGGCATGCCACTTGGCAACGCGAGGGTCCATCCAGGTTTTTGGAATGAACTTGCGAAGGTGCCAGCGCCAACCGGTAACCGAATTCCAAAGAACCTTGTGGCCCGGAGTGCCGGTGAATTCCGGGTAGCCCTCGGGCAGCACCAGCGAGGTCGACTTTTTCCAGGCATAAACGCCAGAGCTTTTGGTCAGGTTATAAAAGATGCGAAAGCGCACGAGCGGCCAAAGGCGCACGCCCAAAACTGTCCAGTTATACAGGTCTTCGTCTTGCTCGATCTTCCAGAAGGCCTCGCAAACCTCGGCCACGGTTGCCTTTGGGGTGGCCGGCCCGGCATCTTGCTCGGTTGGTTCAACCGGCAGGTCTTCGCGCTGGGTCATCAGGGCCTTTCTTGGCGCACCAGCTGGGCAAAGGCCGAGGCCTCGAGCTGCTGGGCAAAATAATATTCTGGGTCGCGAGCAACCTGGGCCGAAGCCAACTCGGCAACCAAGTCGGTGTTTGGCGAAGCCAAAGTTAGGTCACCGCGTTTTGCGATCGCCTCTATATTCTGCCAACCTTCGAGCTGCACCGCGATCACCTTGGCACCCAGCGCCAAAGCCTCAACCAACGCCATCGAATGCACGCCAACCACGAACTCGCTGCGAGCAACCAGGTTTAGCGCCGGCTCACTCAAATCAACAAAGCGCAGGTTTGCCGGCAAACGGCGACCAAGTTCGCGAAGATGCTGCCTAAACTGCTCGGCGTTTTCTTGCGGGTGCGGTTTGACCACAAAATTCTTGCCTGGGTTTGCGTCGGCCGCGCGCAGCGCGATGTCGAAAAGACGCGTGGTCTGCTGAACCTGAGAAACGAAGAGCACGCTGCCGGCACGGGCGAAGTCTGGGTGCGGGCCCGCCTCGGAGGGTGAATTGGCCTCGTGGTTTGGGCCTGCCTCGGCATTCGCAGATGAGGCTGCAGCCGAAGCACGAGCAGCGGCAAGGTGAGCGGGTTCGCCAACGATCGAGCTGCGAACATGCGAGGGCAAATCGGTTTCGGCAGCCCAGCACTGACCCCAAACATAGAGCTCGTTTGGCAAATAGGCCACCGAACTGCGCCCAGGCCACGAAAGCAACGGATGCCTGTTGCTCAACAACCCGTGCTGCGGTTCAACAACCCAAACACCGGCATCTTGGGCGCCAGCGATGAGAGCGCGCTTCCAGGCGTTAACGATGAAAAGCTTGCGAACGCCAGCCTTTTTGAAAAGCTTGGCCCAACCGATGCGCTGCGCGGTGAACTCAACCAGCAACCAACGCGGAAAAGCGCGGAACCGGCCCACGATTGAGTCGAGTACGGGGGTTTGGGAGGAGTCGGCGTGGTCGAGCAGGTTTGCTGGGGCAAGTGAAGACTCGAGCGCTTTGATTACTCGGGCGTACTTTGCGAGGTGCTTTGCACCACCAAGTTGAGGCAAGACAAAGGGTGCAATCGCCAGTTTGGCCTGCAAACCATGGGCAGCCAAAAAGTGCTGTTCGAGAAGTTCAACCTGCGGGCGACCAGAACCAAGGTCATCGGCACCCATTCCGAAAATCAGTGGGTTTTCAAGCGCAGAGACAATGCTCGTCGAGAATGGGTCGTTGCCTAATGCATCGCGCCTCAAGAACGGAACGACCGCGTATTTGCTTGGCTTGATTACAAATTCAGAGACGTTCAGCCCCGATGAAGCAGCCAGATCGACAACCCGATCGCCGGCTGGGCGACGCTCATAAACGCCTAGGTTTTCGGCAATTTCGCGCATCAAACGGTCGCGCAATATGGGCCATAAATAAACCC